>JBCCSW010000016.1:0-21314 GCA_039199465.1 Pseudomonadota bacterium | reverse complement strand
GCCAGACCGGGATCGGCCGCGTGCTGCCCTTTCAGTACCATAAGCCCCGTCGCCACAGGATCTCTCCGGCCTAGGGTTGAGCGACCAGCCGGCCCAGTAGCGACCTGGACACTACGGAAGGTGGCGCTCTCGGCATCTGAAGATCCCATGATGCTCAGATCGCATCGCGGGCCACATGCCGCCGGACCCAGGCTGCGCAGGCCCAGTACGCCTATGACGTGCCCGAAGCCGTGTTGATGCTGGCAGCGTGCAGCGGAGTTCAACCGGCGGGGCAGCTCAGCTGAGGGGCGCATGCGTGCGCTGAGGGTACTGATCGCGATGTATCTGCCGGCGCCGGACCAGGGGACGTCGTCGCGCCAGCGTTGGAGCGCCCAGATCGACCCCGGTTTTTCGGATCGATGTGGCGCTGACGGTACGAGACGTCCTTGGAGCGCCAGCCAAACGCCTACCGGGTGTAGGCGTCGCTGGCCTGACCGCAGCGGCGGCGCGGCACGGGTCCAAGGCCGTCGGCGCCCGACCGCGATCCGGTCGGGACCTGCCGCAAGAACACAGCCGATCGACGCGTTACGGTTGCGTCGCTAGGCGGGCGGTCGGGAGGCATTGCCAGCGCCGTCGGTCACGCGCCCGCGCCGGCGGTGCGGTGAGCGCGTCGGGGTGTGTCCGCGGAGCCGACGAGATCCCCGTGCTAGCCGGGCAGCGGGGCGAAGTACCGTTCTGCCGGCAGGAACTTCGCAAGGGCCGCGGCGTCGGCCCAGGCCCGTTCGTCCGAGGTGGCACCGATCATCACCACGGCATCGGACGGCAGGGCGGGTTTGTTCTCGACTGCGGCAAGGGCGGTCAGTACCGCATTCCGACCGTCGCGCCAGCCGGCACCGGGATGCGGCAACGGGGCCACGGCTGCAAACAGAGGACCGATGCGCTCGACCAGCTCCTGGGGCGCGAGCAAGCGGCGCTCGGCCCCGGTGATGGCGCTCAGCCTGTCCAGGCGCGCGGCCGGGATCGATGCAGGCGCGGGTGCCCCACGCTGCAACCGCTCGACCAGGGCTGGGCCGGTGAACAGGAAGCCGATCACATCGCGCCCGGTGCCGAGCAGGATCGAGGCGTAGTCGGGATAGGCGAGGCCAAGCTGCCGTGCGCGGCGCACGCGGCGGCGCACCACCTCCAGCGGCAGGCGCGGCACCAGCTCGGCCCGCGCCTTCTTCCAGGCGAACACGCGCCCGGTCCGGCCGGGATCGAGGGGCGGACCCTGGTTGTGGCCGATGCCGGGCAGCCGCTCGCCCTCGAAGGCGGTCAGGGGCGAGCGCGGCAGCGGCTGCGCTGGATCGCTCATTTCGCGCCCTTTCCCGTGTAGCCGCCCATCCTGCAGATCAGTGCCCAATGCGCAGGGTCGACCGGCACCACCGAGAGGCGGGACTGCTTGATCAGCGCGAAATCGGCCAGCTTCTCCTCCGCCTTGATCTCGGCCAGCGTGACGGGCTCTGGCATCGGCGCCACCGCCTTGATGTCCACGCAGTCCCAACGCTCGTCATCGGTCGTGCTGTCGGGATGGCTCTCGGCGGAGACCTCGACGATGCCGACGATCCGCTTCTCCTTCACCGAATGATAGAAGAACCCCAGATCGCCGAGCTTCATCGAGCGCATGTTGTTGCGCGCCTGATAGTTGCGCACGCCGTCCCATTGCTCGCCGGCCTCGCCCTTGGCGACCTGGTCTTCCCAACTCCAGTTCTCGGGCTCGGACTTGAACAGCCAAAAGGCCATGGCTCTCTCCTTTGCGGGCACGTCAGTCGCCGCCAAGCCTAGTATCGTCGTGGCCGCAGTGAAGGGGCGGCTCAGCCGATCACCTTCTTCCAGGCCCGGATCTCTACCGACTGGAACAGGCCGGCGGCGGCATAGGGGTCGGCGGCGCACCATGCCTCGACCGCGGCACGGTCCTCGCCGTCATAGATCAGCAGCGATCCGCACATCGCGCCATCGGCGTCGAGGAACGGACCGGCCGCCGTGATCGCACCATCGGTGGAGGCGATATGCGCGAGGTGGGCATCGCGATTGGCCTTGCGGAGTTCGAGATGGCCAGGCTTGTCGAGGCAGATGATGGCAAAGGCCATGGTCGTCTCCGGTGGGTGGGGGCGCGGGCATCGCGCATGGATGAGCTTGTCCAACAAGCATCGACGTCAGGCGGCGTCCAGTGCCTTGCGCGGCGGACGCTATGCCTTCGCGCCCTTGCGGCCCGCGCCCAGCATTGGCGCGGCTTCGGCGTCCAGCGGCCAGCGCGGCCGGGGCAGCGGCTCGGCACCGGACAGGCCGGCGATCAGCCGCTCCGCCCCCGCATGGGCGATCATCGCGCCATTGTCGGTGCAGAGCGCGAGCGGCGGCGCGACCGAGCGGAAACCGGCTGCGGTCGCGGCGGCATCCAGCGCCGCGCGCAGCATTGCGTTCGCGGCGACACCGCCGGCGACGGCGATCACAGGCGCGCGGTCGGCGATCGGCTGGGAGAGCGCGTCGAACGTGGCCATCGCCTGGCGGGCCTTCGCGCCCAGCAGGTCCGCCACCGCCGCTTGAAATGAGGCGCAGAGATCGGCGACGTCCTGGCGGTAGAGCCCGCCCTGCGACCGGGCCAGCAGGTCGCGCGCGCGCAACACCGCCGTCTTGAGGCCCGAGAAGCTCATCACCGGATCACGCCGGTCGATCAGCGGGCGCGGCAGGTCGAAGCGTGCGGCGTCGCCCGGTCGGGCGCTGTGATCGCCCGCCGCCCAACGCTCGACGATCGGCCCGCCCGGAAAGCCGAGGCCCAGCATCTTGGCGACCTTGTCGAAGGCCTCGCCCGGGGCATCGTCGATCGTACCGCCGAGGCGGCGATAGCGGCCCAACGCCTCGACCGCGATGAATTGGCAGTGACCGCCGGAGGCGAGCAGCACCAGATAGGGGAACGCGACGCCATGGCTCAGCCTCGGCGTGAGGACATGACCCTCGAGATGGTTGACCGCGATGACCGGGATGCCCGCGCCGAGGCCGAGACCCCGCGCCGTCGCGACGCCCGCCATGACGCCGCCGATCAGACCCGGCCCGGCGGTGACCGCGATGGCGTCGAGATCGGCAAGGCCGATGCCCGCTTCCTCCAGCGCCCGGATGACGACGCGATCCGCCCGTTCGGCGTGGGCGCGAGCGGCGATCTCAGGCACGACGCCGCCGAAGCTCCGGTGCAGATCCTCTTGTCCGAAGACGGCATTGGACAGGATCTCGGCAGCGGGCGCGGTGCCGGTGGGCCGGTCATGCACACTCACGACGGCAGCGGCGGTCTCGTCGCAACTGCTCTCGATCCCCAGCACGAGGCGCCCCTGAAGCTGGCGCTCACGCTCCGGGTCCCGGTCAGGTCGCTTCGCGCTGTTCCGGTTGCCGGCCGGCATCACCATGGATCGATCCTCTCGCTGGCCGGCTGCGCGGCAAACGTCGCATCGGCAGGGCCACGGGCGGGAACGGCGCGGCGTCACCGTTGCCTCGCGCCCGGGTGCTCTCTACTACTCGGGCGCGCCGGACAAGGCGAGGTCGGCAATCCCGCCGCCGGTCGACCCATGGCGGGCGGTTTTCGCCGCTCGCGTTGCCTGCCCCCGACGCGCCGTCGCGCGCCGTTTTCCAGTTCTGGACCCTGAGCATGAGCGCCGATCTGCCGACCCCGGACCACCCGCTGCGCATCGGCACCCGCGGCTCGCCGCTGGCGCTGGCGCAGGCGCACGAGACGCGCGACCGGCTGATGGCGGCGCATGGCCTGGCCGAGGACGCGTTTCGTATCGTGACGATCCGCACGACGGGCGATGCCGTCCAGGACCGCGCCCTCTCGGCGATCGGCGGCAAGGGTCTGTTCACGCTGGAGATCGAGGAAGCCCTGCTGCACGGGCGGGATCCTGCGCGCGAGAACGGCATCGACATCGCCGTGCACTCGATGAAGGTCATGCCGACCATGCTGCCCGAGGGCCTAGTCCTGGCCGCATATCTGCCCCGCGCCGATGTGCGCGACGCCTTCATCAGCCCGCGCCATGACGGTATCGCGGCGCTGCCGCAGGGCGCCGTCGTGGGGACCTCGTCACTCCGCCGTCGGGCGCAGCTGCTGTATCGCCGGCCCGATATCAAAGTCGTCGAGTTCCGTGGCACCGTTCAGACCCGCCTGCGCAAGCTTGGCGATGGCGTCGCCGAGGCGACGTTCCTGGCCTGCGCCGGCCTCTCCCGGCTGGGGATGGAGGACGAGATCCGCACCGCGATCGAGCCCGAGGAGATGTTGCCCGCCGTCGCCCAGGGCGCCATCGGGATCGAGGCGCGCGGCGGCGACGACGCGGTGCTGGCCCTGCTTGAGCCGATCAACGATGCCGCGACGGCCCGGCGGCTGGCGGCGGAGCGCGCTTTTCTCGCCGGGCTGGACGGGTCCTGCCGCACGCCCATCGGCGGCCTCGCCATCCTGCAGGACGAGACGCTCTGGCTGCGGGGCGAGATCGTGCGGCCGGATGGCAGCGCACGGCACGCCACCGACCGGCGCGGACCGGTGTCGGATGCGGCGGCGATGGGCACCGATGCCGCCGCCGAACTGCGCCGGCGCGGCGGTGACGGTTTCTTCGATCTCTGAGATGACGCCTGTGGGCCGGCCGGTTCTGGTGGTGCGCCCGGAACCCGCGGCCTCCACCACCGTGGCACTGCTTGGTCGCGACGGGGTCCCGGCGATCGCCTGTCCACCGAGCGTGATCGTCCCCAATGACCCCATGCCGATCCCGCCGGCGGATGCCGAGGCGGTTGTCCTGACCTCCGCCCGCGCGGCGGAGGTGCTGGGCGACGCACTGGCCATGCATCGTGTGTATTGCGTCGGCGACCGGACGGCGGCTGCAGCGCGCGAGGCGGGGGCGTCCTCGGTGGTCTCGGCCGACGGTGACGGTGCGGCGCTGATCGCTCTCTTGCGACAGGCGCCCGAGACGCGCCTTTTTCATGCCCGCGGCGCCCATGCCGCCGTGGATCTCGCCGCGGCACTCCACGGCGCGGGCAAACGGATCGAGACCGGCATCGTGTATACCGCCGTGGCGGAGGACCGGCTGCCCGCGCCCGCGCGGGACGCGCTTGCCGCAGGGCGTGTGGGCGTCATCGCGGTCTGGTCGGTACGGGGCGCCGAACTGTTCGTGGCGGCGCTCGGCCGGGAAGCGCCCGCCTCGCAGGCGGTGGCGCGGGCCGCACATGGCGTCGCGATATCGCTGGCGGTTCGAGAACCCCTCGCCGCTGCGATCGACCGGGTTGCGGTTGCCAACGCCCCGACAGGACCTGCCATGATCACCGCCGTGATCGCCGCCGTGAGCACCGTCTAAGGACCATCTCGTGATCGAGACTGAAATATCGGAATTGCCCGGCGCCGAACGCCTTCCTAGGGTGGGCGAACACGGCATCGGCCCGCGCGCCGGTTGCTATCCCGATGCTATCAGACCGGTCCAAAAGCGGTCCCGCGGCGTGTATGACCGCAGATGGCGACGCCAGAATCGGAGACGGGCACGATGAGCAATCCGAAGGCCACCAAAGGCGAAGCTGAGGGCACAGGCGTTGCTGGGCGACCGTTCTCGGAGATGCCGGGCCTGAACGATGCCATCGCGGCCGAGCGCGACGCCGCTGCCAAGGCTGAGACGGCGGGCGCGAAGGCGGCGGACCCGACGACGCCCAAGACGGAAGAAAAGCCCAAGACGCAGGCCGCTGCCCCCTCAAAGACTGCGGCCCCGTCGAAGGCTGCAACGCCGCCGAAGACCCCATCGTCGAAGGAGCCCGCCACCACAACGCCAGCGCCGAAGACAGCGCCTGCGACCGCCGCTTCTTCGGCTGCTGCTGCCGCTGCGAAGCCTGCGACATCGCCCGCCAGAGCCGGTGCCGCCACCGCATCGACCAGCCCAGTATCGCCCAGCCCCGCACCGATGCCGCCGCCGGCCAAGAAGTCGGGCTCGCTCGCCGGCACGGTGCTGATCGTGCTTATTGCGCTGATCCTCGGGGGCATCGGGACGATCGCCGCCGCGCCGCAATTCGCGCCGCTGCTGCCGTCGCCCGTGGCCGACTTCCTGATGAACCGTGGCGAAAGCACGGATCGGACCATCGCCGCGCTCGAGACCCGGATCGCCGAGCTGCAGGGCGAAGTGCAGGACCTGCGGGCCGCGGCGGCCGATGCTGCCGATGAGCAGGCCCTTGACTCCCTTTCGCAGCGCATCGGCGCCCTTGAGGACGGCCCGGCGACCCCGGTCGACGCGCAAGCGCTCGCGGCCCTCGGCGAACGGCTTGCAGCGCTCGAGACGGCCGAGCCGGACGTGACAGGCGCCGAACTCGCGACGCTGGAGGAGCGGCTGAGCGAGTTGGAGGCGGCCGAGCCCGAGGTGCGCGAAAGCGAAATCGCCGCGCTCGCCGAGCGGATCGATGCGCTCGATCTGTCGTCGACCGACTCCGCGGCGCTCGCAACCCGGCTCGCCACGCTGGAGGACGCGCCAACTGCGGCGACGGCCGAGGCCCTGGATGCGCTCAGCGACCAACTCGCGGCGTTGACCGGGCGACTGGACGCGGCCGAGGCCAATGCCGCAGCGGCGGAGGAGGCGATGCGCGCCGCCGAGGCCGCGGCCAGCCGGCAGGTCCAGCGCTCCCAAATCGACGCTGTAGCCGGTCGCCTGACCGAGGCGTTCCGCTCGGGCGCGCCCTATGCCGGAGCGCTTGCCAATCTCGGCGATCTGACCGGCGAGATGCCGCCGGAACCGCTGTCGGCCGCCAGTGACGGGATCGCGACGAACGAGGACCTGCTGGAGGCGTTTCCCGAACACGCCCAGGCCGCGATCAGGGCCGACATCGCCGCCAACGCCGACGACGGCACGCTCGGCCAGGCCAGCGCTTGGCTGCGAAGCCAGGTCACGGCGCGGCCCACGACGGCGCAGGAGGGCGAGAGCACCGAGGCCAAGCTCAGCCGGATCGAGGCCGCGCTCGCCAGCGGGAACGCCGCCACCGCCCTTACCGAGGCCGAGACGCTGGATGAGGCACCCCGCGGCGCACTGGGCGACTGGCTTCGGAAGCTGACCGACCGTGTCGCCGCCGAGACGGCCCTCGCCGACTATCTCATCGCCGTCGGCGCCACGCCCCGCGGCTGATCCAGGAGACCCCGACCGATGCTGAACTCAATCCTCAAATTCGCGGTCTTCATCGCCTTCGTCGGCGCGATCGCCTTCGGCACGAACTTCCTGCTGCAGGCGCCGGAGGGCGATCAGGTCGCCATCACCTTCTACGGCAACGAGGTTGTCCTCAAACCGTTCTTCGCGGTCGCGCTGTTGGTTACCGGCTATTTCGGCACCTATGCCGCCCTTAAGATCTCGGGCATTCTTGTGGCGGTCTACAACTTCATCGTCGGCAACGACAGCAGCTTCGGGCGGTACTTCGAACGCGTTGACGAGCGAAAGGGTGCGGAGGCAATGGCCCAGGCCTATGCTGCCATCGCGTCCGGTGACCATCGGAAGGCCAAGCAGAAGGCGCAGATCGCCGAACGCAAACTGCGGCGGCCCGAATTGACACGGCACGTGAACGCCCAGGCGGCCGAGATCGCGGGCGATACGACACGTGCCAAGACCTACTATCGCGCGCTGGCCGACAGCAATGAGGGTGCGCTTGTCGGCATCAAGGGCCTGCTGCGCATCGCCGATGGCGAGGGTGACAGAGACAGCGCGCTGATCCTCGCGCGAACCGCGGCGGCGCTGAAATCGGACGACCGCGAGGTACTCGACGAGCTCTATACCCTGCAGTGCCACAAATACGACTGGGAGGGTGCACAGATCACGCTGGCCGCCATGCGCAAGGCCAACCTCATCGACCAGGCCGAGATTGCCAGGCGCGAGTCGATGTTGGCGCTTGCCCAAGCGGCCGAGCATGATGACGCCGGCCGCGAGGGGCAGGCCCTGAAGATGGCCGTCGACGCCGCCAAGATCGACCCCACCAATGTCGAGGCACTGTCGCGCGCGACCAAGCATCTGAGCGAGACAGGCGCCACCAAGCAGGCCTCGCGCCTGGTGCAGGAGGCGTGGAAGACGGCGCCCAGCCCGAAGATCGCCGCGGTGTTCGCAGGTCTTGAGCCTGAGGAAGCGCCGGATGCGCGGCGCAAGCGCTTCGAGACGCTGTTCGAGGCGAACCCAAAGCATCCGCAGACGCTCTACACCCGGGCCGAGCTCGCGCTGCTGCAGAAGAAGTGGGGCGAGGCGTTGGAGTGCCTGAAGACGCTGAACGAGACCGAACCCTCGGGCCGCTACTGCGCAATCCGGGCCGCGGTCGCTCGCGGCGAGGGGAAGCCGGAAACCGAGATCCGCACCTGGCTCGTGCGCGGCATCGGCGCGCCGGGCGGGGGCGAGGGCATGATCGCCGACGCGGCCCTTCTGCCCCTGTTGGTGGGCACCGAGAAGGCCGCACCGCCGCCTAAGCCGCCCAAGCCGGGGAAGGCTCTGGTTCCCGCCGGCGAGGACTCGCCCTCCGGTTCGGGCAAGGGCAAAAGCGCCGCGCAGAGTGCCTGAACGCTGATCGCGCGGCGCGCGGACACCGGGCGACAGACGGTCGGGATCACCACACTCGGCGCTTCTTTTCGCAGAAGCAGCATGAAATCTCTGCATCTTCTGGCCATCCGTCGGCCCCAATGGCATGTCAGCCACGCTGCCGGCGAGGGTAGTGACAAGCGTTAGGATTTTTGATGCGCATCGCGATGATTGGCGCGGGCTATGTCGGGCTGGTGTCCGGTGCTTGCCTGTCGGATTTCGGCCACGAGGTCCGCGTGATCGACCTCAACAGCGGAAAGATCGAAACCCTCAGAACCGGCGGCGTGCCGATCTACGAGCCGGGCCTCGACGGCCTGATCGCGCGCAACGCCGATGCCGGGCGCCTCACCTTCCATACCGACCTAGCCGAAGGCATGCGGGATGCCGATGCCGTGTTCATCGCGGTCGGCACGCCGACGCGTCGGGGCGATGGCCATGCCGACCTGACCTTCGTCTATGCGGCGGCCGAGGACGTCGCCCGCAATCTGAGCGGCTATACCGTCGTGGTCTGCAAGTCGACCGTGCCCGTCGGCACCAATGCCGAGGTCGCACGCCGGATACGTGCCGCCAACCCGGATGCCGATTTCGACGTCGCCTCGAACCCCGAGTTCCTGCGCGAAGGTGCGGCGATCGAAGACTTCATGCGCCCCGACCGCGTCGTCGTCGGGATCGAGGGTGAGCGTGCCGAGGCGGTGATGCGCGAGATCTACCGACCGCTGAACATCCGTGAGACGCCCATCATCGTGACCTCGCTGGAGAGCGCCGAGATCATCAAATACGCCGCCAACGCGTTCCTTGCGACCAAGATTACCTTCATCAACGAGATCGCCGATCTCTGCGAGCGGACGGGCGCCGACGTGCAGCATGTCGCAAAGGGGATCGGCCTCGACGGCCGCATCGGCTCGAAGTTCCTGCATCCGGGGCCTGGCTACGGCGGCTCCTGCTTCCCGAAGGACACCGCGGCGCTCGCGCGCTCGGCGGTCGAACTTGCCAGCCCGCTCCGCATCGTCGAGACGGTGATCGCGGTGAACGACGCCCGCAAGCGGGCGATGGTCGACAAGATCCGCGATGCGCTGGGCGGTCAGCTCAAGGGCCGGACGCTGCTGGTGCTGGGCGTCACCTTCAAACCCAACACCGACGACATGCGCGACAGCCCGTCCCTGACGGTCGTGCCGACGCTGATCGGCAGTGGCGCCACGGTGCGCGTGATCGACCCGCAGGGCCGCAAGGAAGGGGCCGACTTGCTGCCCGGCGTCGCGTGGCACGACGATCCCTACGCCGCGGCGGTAGGGGCGGATGCGATCGTGATCCTGACCGAGTGGAACGAGTTTCGCGCGCTTGATCTGGCCCGCCTGGCCAGCTCGATGACCAGCCCGGTCATGGTCGACCTGCGCAACATCTACTTGCCGGATGACGCACGGGGGGCGGGCTTCACCTACTCCTCGGTCGGGCGACCCTGACGGCGCGCACGACGATGCCCGGCGACGCCATCCTGATCACGGGTGCGGCGGGCTTCATCGGCGCAGCGCTTGCCGAGCGCTTGCTCGATATCGGGCACGCGGTGCTCGGCGTCGATTGCTTGTCGCCCTACTACGATGTGGGGCTGAAACGCACGCGCCTTGCCCGGCTGGAGGATCGCGGCGCCTTTCGCTTCGTCGAGGCCGATATCGCCGACCGCCCGGTGATCGCGGGTCTTTTCGTGGCGGAGAAGCCGCGCATCGTCCTGAACATGGCCGCGCAGGCAGGGGTGCGCCACGGGCTGAAAGCGCCGCATGACTATGCCGACGCTAATCTCGTGGGCTTCCTCAACGTCCTCGAAGGCTGTCGGCATGCCGGGACGGCGCATCTGCTTTATGCCTCCTCGTCCTCGGTTTACGGCGGCAACACCAAGACGCCGTTCTCGACCTCGGACAGCGTCGACCATCCCGTCAGCCTCTATGCCGCCACCAAGAAGGCCAACGAGCTGATGGCGCATAGCTATAGCCATTTGTTCGGCCTGCCCGCGACGGGGCTGCGGTTCTTCACGGTCTATGGGCCGCGCGGCCGGCCCGATATGGCTTATTGGCGCTTCACCCGCGCGCTGATCGCGGGGGAGACCATCGAGGTCTACAACCACGGACGCATGAAGCGCGACTTCACCTATGTCGACGATGTGGTGGAGGCGGTCGTGCGGCTGATCGACCGGCCGCCTGCGCCCGATCCCGGCTATGACAGGGCTGCGCCCGACCCGGCCACGAGTTGGGCGCCGCATGTCGTCTACAATGTCGGCAACAGCCAGCCCGAGAACCTGATGGACTTCGTGGCGATCCTCGAGCGTCTGACCGAACGCGAGGCCGATATCCGCTTCATGGACATGCAGCCCGGCGATGTCGTGGCGACCTTCGCCGATACCGCTGCGCTGGAACGCGCCATCGGCTACCGGCCGAGCACCGCGCTGGAAGACGGGCTGGAGCGGTTCGTGGCTTGGTACCGCGGCTACAACGCCGGCTGACCGGCGGTTCGCTCCACGAAGGCTCAACCGCTGCGGACGACCCTGTTCGGCAAGGCCCGATAGCGCTTCCTTCTCGGGATCCGTCTCGGCATGCCGAGCGTGGAGCGGATATCGCGGCAGACATCGACGCTCTGCGTGCCTACGCCGCTGCCAGTGTCGCGCAGTTTTGGATTTGGCCGGTTCTGTCGACGATATCTGTAGCCTGTTTCGGGGACGGATCGGCGCGCACCAAGGGCCCCGCAACAAACCAACCGGCGAACTCCAGCGAAGTGCCGTCCTAGTCCCGCGAGAAGACCACTCGAATTAGGGTCCAAGCTTTCGTTCAATAGCGGCTTGAGGTCGACGCGATGTCGTGATCGGCCGCGCTCACTCTCGCAGACGACTGGCAAGCGGTTCGCCCTCGGCTTCGTCGAGGGCCTCGGCCCGGAAGTAACCACTGCCGAAGGCGTTGCCCGTACCGTTGAATTGGATTGCATATTCGCCCGTGAAGGCCTGTGCATCGGTGTCGACCATGTCGATCATGAAGTCGATCTGCGTGATCACATTCCCGATGATGATCCAATTGCAATAAAAGGCATCGAAACTGAGGCTGAGCGTGCCTGTCTCCGACAGTGAGATCGTGCCGTCTGCATCGGGGCAGAGCGGCGGGATCTCATTCACCGTAAGGTCGAAGTCGGAGGAGATGAGCCAGCCACCCTCGTCATTGCGCGTCGCGCTGGTGATGTCGACGCCGTCGACCTCCAGTATCAAGGGCAACAGCAGGCCGCCGACACCGAAGGCCGACAGGCTGTCCTCGTCGTCGAAGCAGGCCCCGGTTTCGCGGTCGGCATCGCAGAGCCGAAGGGTGCGCGCCGCATCGCGAGGCTCGATCACCGCACCGATAGCGGCCATCACGGCCTCCGCCGCCGGTGCATCCGCGCCGGGCCGCGTCGGTTCATCCTTCAGCTCGACAGGCGTTTCCTCCAGCAGCGCTCGCGCACATCCCGAGGCCGAAATGACGGCCACCGTGAGAGCCGTCACGCGTACCCAATGCCCAACATGCTTGTCGCGTACAAGCGTCATGCCGCAATCCTCCGCCAGCTCTGTCGGCCAGACGCTTGCTTCCTTCAGGCGCCATACAATCATTTGCATATGCGACTAACTTGATGCGAAGAGGAAGCAGTCAAGGGCTGTCAGGCAGAGAGATCGTTCAGCGAGCGTCGGACGTCCTGCCAATTCCCCCCCAGGCGATCCATCGCCCAGCCCTGGACCTGGCGCCAGAGCGGGAGTGCAGTATCGAGCAGTGTTCTGCCGGTCGGCGTGATGGATACGCGGCGCACGCGGGCATCGTCGCGGTCGGCATCGATCGAGACGACGCCGCGCTGGACCAGCGGTACCAGATTGCGGTTCAACGTGCTGAGGCTCATGCCGAAGATGGCGGCCATGCGCGACTGCGTCACGCCGCTGTTCTCCGATAGCATCACCAGCGCCGTAAACTGGAATGCGGTCAAGTCGACCGGGCGCAACACCTGCTCGAAACGCCGCGTCACGACCCGGCTTGCCCGGCGAAGGCCGAATGCGACGCAGCCATCGCGCTGTGGATCGAGCGTGCTTTCCACTGGGTCGCCAGCGTTCATCGACGCCGCGTCGATCCCTTGACCGGGATCGATTGCCGCAGACTTGAGGCCGGCGAAATAGGCCCGTGTCGCGGTCTCCACCAAGGCCTCTATCCGTTCTGTTTCATGGCTTAAGTGCCGCGCGCCGCCGATCAGCAGGCTGGCATAGCCATGAACCATGGTCCACAGCGGCGCGCCGAACTCGGACGGCGTATGACCGGCGAACCCTTCCGCAGCCATCGTCTCTGCAAGGTTGCTGGTAAAGGCCTCGTAGCAGCGGCCGCCACTCGTCTCCGCCACAGCGCGCCCGGTCGTGAGCCTCGTGGCGCCCCACATCAGATGGAACAGGTTCGGATGCGCGGCGCCGAAGGCGATATACGCGCAACCACCGGCAACGATGCGCTCGATAGACCCGCGCGGGTGCCGGGCCATGCCGGACTCCATATCGGTGCGCAGCATATCGAAGCCCTTGGCCGCCACATGGCTCAACATGTCGTCGCGGTCGTCAAAATGGCGATAGGGTGCAGCGCTGCTGACGCCGAGCGCGCGGGCGGCGTCGTTCACCGAGACAGCCTCCGCGACGCGCTCATCCAGCAGCGAGAGCGCGGCGTCGATCAGCGCCTGTTTCAGTTCTCCATGGTGATATCCGCGCGCCATCTGTGCCCCTCAGCCGCATCGCGTGGAACGCAATGCGTCGTTCCACTCTTGAATGTAAGAGCGACTCACACAAGTCTCAATGTGAGTGACGCTAACATTGGGGCAAGTCATGCGGGATCTCGATCCCAAGGAAGGCGACCGTCTTCCCGTTCCGCCAGCCGCCGGCATGAGGGCCAAAGCCTACGCGGTGATGGCATGGATCGGCGCGGGCGGCGTCGCCGTCGTCCTATTGCTGGCGGTTTCGGGCGCCGTGGCGACACTGCACCAGCGCGCCGCGGCAGATGGCGAGATGCCCGAGCGCGCCCCGCTGACCGTCAGCGCCACCAGCATCGAGCTTGAGGACGGCTACGACATCACGCAGAGCTTCATCGGCCGCGTCGAGCCGGCACGGGAGACCAGCGCCGCCTTCGAACTTGGCGGCCTCGTCACTGAGGTCATGGTGGAAGAGGGCGCCCGGGTCGGCGCAGGGACCGTCTTGGCCACCCTCGACACCGCCGCCCTCGACATCGAGCTGGCCCGTCTCGACGCCGAGCATCAAGCTCTCGAAGCCGATCTCGCGCTGGCACGGGCCACGATGTCACGGCGCGAGGCGCTGCGCGATCGGGGCTTCGAGACCTCACAAAGCTACGACGAAGCCCGTTTCGCCGCGGACGCCACGGCTGCACGCATGGCCGCGGTCGCCGCACAACAGCGCCGGCTCCGGCTGGATCTGGAAAAGTCGGCATTGATCGCGCCCTTCGAGGCCGTGGTGTCGCGCCGTATGATCGACGAAGGAACGGTCGTCGCCGCCGGTACGCCGTTGCTTGCATTGCAGGAGGCCGGGCGGCCGGAGGCGCGCATCGGGGTGCCGGCGGCCGTGGCGAGGGGCTTGGGGCCGGGCGAGCCCGTGGAGCTCTTGCTGAATGGGCAGAGGGTCACGGCCGAGGTGTCGGCCGTTCTCTCGGACGTCGATCCGGCGACCCGCACGGTGCCGGTGATCCTGACCCTTCCGGCGGAAACGCCCGCGCTCGCCGGCGAGATCGTGCGCCTGTCCTTGACGCGGCGCGTGACGGACCATGGCGCCTGGGTGCCGGTCGCAGCCCTGGGCGAGGCGACGCGCGGTCTCTGGTCGCTGGCGACAGTCGACGGCGCGGGGGACGAGCTGCGGCTCGGCACGGCGCTGGTCGAAGTGCTGCATGTCGACGGCGAACGCGCTTTCGTGCGCGGCACGCTCGATGACGGGATGCGGATCCTTCAGACCGGGCCCCATCGGCCCGCGCCCGGGCAAATCGTGCGCCTTGCCGGTCAGGAAACGCAGCCGTGATCGATCTTCTGTATCGTCGCCCGGTCTATCTGTGGCTGGTCCTGCTCACCATCGTCTCGCTTGGCGCGCTGTCGTTCTCGACGATTGGCAGGCAGGAAGACCCCACGATCACCAACCTCTTCGCGACGGTGATCACGCCCTATCCCGGCGCCGATCCCGCGCGGGTCGAAGCGCTGGTGACTGAAAAGATCGAGGCCGAACTACGCGAGATCCCGGAGATCGAGACGATTTCGTCGAACTCCAGAACCGGCCTCTCGGCGATCACCATCGAGCTCTCCTCGTTCATCTCGTCCAACCGGATCGAGCAGGTCTGGTCGGAAGTACGCGATGCCCTCGGCGATGCCGCGCGAGAGCTGCCGCCGGGCGTGCCGGATCCTGCCTTCGACAACGACCGTACCGGCGCCTTCACGATGATCGCGGGCCTACGCGGGGCGCCTGGAGTCGAGGTGCCTCGCGCGATCCTGGGCCGCCTGGCGACCGATCTGCAGGAACGCCTGCGTCAAGTGCCGCTCACGAAAGAAGTCCGCGTCTATGGTGCGCCGGAGGAGGAGATCCTCGTCGAGATCGATGCGGACAGGGCGGCTGCCATGGGGCTGACCACCGCGGCCGTCGCCGCCGCCGTGGCGCAGGCCGATGCCAAGGTCTCAGCCGGTCAAGTACGCGGGACGGGCGCCGATCTGGTGATCGAGGTGGCGGGCGAGGTCGACGGCCTGCAACGGGTGCGCGACATCGTGCTCAGGACCGGGCCCGACGGGCAGACCGCACGGCTCGGCGATATCGCAACCGTCGCGCGCGCCATCCGTCAGCCGATGGAGGACATCGCCCTGATCGACGGGGAGCCGGCCGTCCTGATCGCCGCACGCATCGAGGACGACCGGCAGGTGGATGTCTGGGCCAACGCCACACGCGACGCGATAGCAACGACCGTGGAGACCCTGCCCGACGGCATCGATCTGGAGATCGTCTTCGATCAGAGCCGCTACACCGCCGAAAGACTGGGTGAGGTGGGGCTCAATCTCGCCCTTGGCGTCGTTATCGTGCTGGTCGTCCTGCTCCTGACGATGGGTTGGCGCTCGGCAGTCGTGGTC
Source organism: Pseudomonadota bacterium (assembly GCA_039199465.1). GTDB lineage: Bacteria > Pseudomonadota > Alphaproteobacteria > Rhodobacterales > Rhodobacteraceae > Thermohalobaculum. Next base: position 5,625 of record JBCCSW010000016.1, on the reverse strand, counting down.
GGTGCGATGCTCCCGCTGACAAGCCTGATGACGCTCGCGATCCTCGAGCGGCTCGGCGTGGTGATCCATCAGATGTCCGTTACCGGGCTGATCGTGGCGCTCGGGCTGCTGGTCGATGCGGCGATCGTGATGACTGACGAGATCGGGCAGCGCCTGTCGCGTGGGTTCACGCGGTCTGCGGCGATCCAGGGCGCCGTCCGGCGTCTGGCCGGGCCGCTCGTGGCCTCGACGCTGACCACGCTGCTTGCCTTCACGCCGATGGCCGCCCTGCCGGGGCCTGCCGGCGACTTCGTCGGCGCCATCGCCCTGTCGGTGATCGTGATGCTCGTGGCATCGCTCGCCCTAGCGCTTACGGTAGGGCCCGCGATCGCGGGGCGGCTTTTGCCCGCATCGGACATATCGATGGCACCCAGGCAGACACTCGTCGCACGCCTCTTCACCGCGAGCCTCAACTTGGCACTGCGTTGGCGCTGGCTCGCGCTCGCCGCCGCCGCGGCGCCTGCCATCATCGGCTTTGCTGCCTTCCCCACCTTGACCGCGCAGTTCTTTCCAGAAGTCGATCGCGATCAGTTCCATGTCCAGGTCGAACTTGGTGAGGGCGCGGCGATCGGCGAGACAGAACGGCTGGCCGGCGATGTCGATGTGATCCTGAGAGCCGACCCGGACGTGATTGCCGTTACCTGGGCGGTGGGGCGCAGCGCACCGGCATTCTACTACAACATGCTCGACAACCGCGATGCCGATCCGACCTTCGCCGAGGCGCTCGTCACGACGCGGGCGGCATCGGCGACGAACCGGGCGATCCCACGGCTTCAGGACAGGCTCGACCGCGAGATGCCTGCTGCGCGCATCCTGGTCCGGGGGCTGAAGCAGGGCCCGCCGGTTGATGCCCCGCTTGAGGTTCGCCTCGTCGGACCCGAACTTGAGACATTGCGTGCGCTTGGCGAGGACGTGCGGGCCATGATGGCCGATCTGCCGATGGTCACCCACAGCCGCGCCGATCTCTCAGGCGGTGCGCCCAAGATCGTCTTCGCGCTGGATGAAGAGGCCGTCCGGATCGCCGGCCTCTCACTGGTCGAGGTCGCGCGCCAGATCGATAGCCTGTCCGAAGGGGCGGTTGGCGGATCGCTGGTCGAAGGGCCCGAGGAATTGCCGATCCGCGTCCGCCTTGACGCGGCCACGCGCGCAGACCCGAGCCGCCTGATGGCACAGCGGGTCATTGCCCAGGGTACTGCACCGGCGGGATCGACGCTTCCCGGTGCACCGCTCTCGGCGCTCGGCGCGATGTCGCTTGTACCCTCGGATGCAGCCATCGCGCGGCGGGATGGGGAACGGGTGAACACCGTGCAGGGGTTCCTGGCACATGGCGTGCTGCCCGACGAAGCGCTCAGCCTGTTCCGGACGCGCCTCGCCGACCGCCCGCTCGACCTGCCCGCCGGCTATCGTATCGAGTTCGGCGGCGACAGCGACGCCCGCGGGGAAACGGTGCGCAACCTGTTGTCTGTCGTGGGCCTCGTAGTGATCGGCAGCGTCGCGACGATCGTCCTGACCTTCAACTCATGGCGACTGAGCGCCGTCGCGCTGGTCGTCTGCGTTTTGTCGGCAGGCCTGAGCGTCCTCACGCTGGCCGTTTTCCAGTATCCCTTCGGCATCCAGGCGCTGATCGGCGTGATCGGCGGCATCGGCGTCTCGATCAACGCGGCGATCGTCGTGCTGACGGCTTTGCAGGCCGATCCCGGGGCGGCGGCCGGCAGCCGGGGGGCTGTGGCCTCGACCGTCGCGCGCTCGGGTCGCCATATCATCTCGACCACGCTGACGACATTCGGCGGGTTCCTGCCGCTGATCCTGGCGGGCGGCGGCTTCTGGCCGCCCTTCGCCATGGCAATCGCCGGTGGCGTGCTGCTGTCCTCGATCGTGTCGCTGTACTTCGTCCCGGTGGCCTTCAGTTTGGTCGCCCGGCGCACGCCCGTGCCGGCCGAACACCCTGCCCTGGACCGTGAGCCCATCCTCCAGTTGGGGGAGCAGCAGCGCCTCGTCGCGTAACGTCGTTTCGAGGCGACTTGGAACGATCTCATTCGCCGCCGACCTCTGGTTCCGTCAGAAGGACCACGTCCGCCCGAACGAGACCCTTGGTACGCGTCCGAGCGTCCCCGAGACCATCTCGGGAAGCCGACACGACCTGACCCACGGAAAAAGGGGCCCGGCACACCGCTGTGTCGGCCTCTTAGGCCCCGGCTTTCCTGCTTCGGCCGTGTCCAATGCCGTCGGACCACGCCCCGATATCCCGTTCCTGCCCTCGATAAGATCTCTTTTTTGAACCCTTCCGGCCCCGCCTCTGACTAACGGCCAAGGACGGAGGCGACCAGCCGTCAGGCGGTGCCAGAAGAGGCCCAGCCCGTCGGCGACTTCGATCCCACGACAGACAGACGGTTTGCAGCAAACGCGGCCATGGCGGTTCGCGGGTGGAGAGGAACTATGGGCAGGATACTCGATCGCCTGTTTCGACGGCGCAGGCGCAACCGAAACAGCGACGTTATGCTTGAGATTGGCGAACCACAGGCGGTACGGATCTTCGACACGACCGCGGTGAATAACACCACGATCCCGTTTGATCGCTTCATGCACCACGTGATGCGACAGCCGTTTTCGAAGAGCCTGTGGCGCGCAACCGATCTGGAGACGGCACGCGAGATGGCCGAGTCGCTGTGGGAGCGGTATGTCGACCCGCTTCCCGGAGCGTCGCCGGCGCTTGGCGCGCTCACTGAAGCGAATATCGATGCCAAGACCGCCGAATTCAAAGCCTATATCGACGCCCAGACCCAGAAGGCAATCGCCAACGAGGAGAAGATCCGCGCGCTCTTCACAGATGCCCAGCGGGGTAGCCTGCGCCGACACTTGCGGGCCAATACTGACGATGAGACAGATACCGAGCTTTTTCTGAATATCACCCCCGGCAAGACGCGGTCTGCAAGGCAGCGCCGGCCAAACGAGCTTCTTGATATCGCCGTCGATTGGATCATCCGCAGCTCTAGCACGCTGCATAACACCGTGACCCAGACCGAGAGGCTTGAGTTGCGCGGCGCCGTCGAGAGGGTCGTTGTCCATCAGATGGACGTGTTCGATCTGGAGACGCTGCGCTTCCTCTTCACCTCATGCGGGAAGAAGGAAATGCTGGAGCGATACACCCTGATCGGCGCGTTCTATGGCGACACCGTCATAGGGCGGTACCTGCACAGACTGACGCTAGAGCAGGCAAGAAACGTCGCAGCCCTCACGAACGTAAACCCCGATTTCTGGTTGGATGTGGCGCTGGCGACGCTGAGTGGCTTGATCATTGCGCACGGGTTCGCCGACAGCAATGGGCGATCGGCGCGGGCGCTCTATGCCGCGATGTTGCTGCAGAACTGGACCAACGGGCTGATGCTGGATCGGCGTCCCTTCATCGCGCCGGACTATCGTTGGCTGGTCAACTTTGTGCAGCCGACGCGGGACTGGCACGGCGTTGCCCTGCCTTGAGGTCGCTCTGACCGCGTGGGCCTGCAAGCAACCGGTCCCTGCGAGCGCGGGAACCCGGTCGGGGCAGACACGTCAGTCGTCGGACGCCAAAAGCGTCACGACGGTCACGTCGGGGACCTCGAGATCCACTCGCGACTGCGTGGATCGCTGGGGCCCCGGCCACGCTCGCCTCGATGTCGGGGGCCGACGCGCCGTGCGTCGCGACGAGGGGGCGTGGACAGGATGCCCGGATGAACCGGCACGCCTGCTCCGGGCACTCACGGATTTGGGCTGGAGATGTCTACAGATGACCATGTCGAAACGGGCAGCACCATCGACGACGCAGCAGGCGTGTCTGGGCGCCGACGGTTCCGGAGAGGCGTTGGAAGAAGAGAGCGAGGCGATCGCCCGTCGCCTCTACGCCCTGGACTTCTCGTGGGATATCCAGACCTCGCTGCAGTTCGCGCTGTTCCGCACCTATGCCGTACCGTCGATCTCGGGGCTGCTCGCACGAACCGGGGAGTTCCGTGCCAGACCGCGCAAGCGATACGACGACACCGAGCTGATCTTGGCCGAAGCGATGGAGCATGGTCAGGACAGCGCACGGGGCCGACAGGCAATCGGAAGAATGAACGCCATGCATGCGCGCTTCCGCATCCGGAATGACGACATGCTCTACGTACTCTCGACCTTCATGTGCGAGCCGGTGCGCTGGTTGGAGCGCTTTGGCAGACGGCCGATGACCGCGACGGAACGGCAGGCATGGTTTGACTACTATCGCGCCCTGGGCCAGCGCATGGGCATCCTCGACATCCCCGAAAGCCTAGACGAGATGATGCGCTGGAACATCGATTACGAGGCCGCGTCGTTCGACTTCGCCGAGTCCAACCGCCAGATCGCACAGACGACGCGGGATCTCCTCCTCGGCATGTATGTGCCACGGTGGTTGTTCTTTGCCGGGCGGCCGGCCGTTCATGCCCTGCTCGACGACCGACTTCGGCTGAGCATGGGTCTGCCCGCCGCCCCAGCATGGCTGCAGCACCTAGTGATGGCAGGTCTGCATGCGCGTTCTGCCATGCTGAGAGTGATGCCGCGCAGGCGAAAACCGCGTCTGCTGACGTCACTCCCCCGGCCGACCTACCCAGCAGGCTACCGGATCGATTATCTGGGTACCTTCGGCGGCAAGGCGCCACCCTCCGGGCCGTGAGATGCAGATCCTGCGATCCGGATAGAGACGGTCTTCGGGCGCACTGCGGGAACTGCCCGGCCGGCGGCGCGGCAAGCGCTTCGGCGCGGGTCGACAGCGCCTCGAACTCCCCTCCGCTCTCCGCAAGGAGATGCCCTGACCCCGTTCGCGCATGCCGGACAGGATCGTATCAAGGCCTCTCCACACTCTGCTGTTTCAGATGAGTTCGGTCTTGAAGACGGTGATCGCCGTCTCTGCGAGCGCGCCGTCCTAGCTGTCGCCGACGCGGCCCACCGAAGGCTCGATGCCTGTCTCGGCAAGCCTTTCAGCGGACATGATCGAGAAACACCCGGCGGATTGCACCCGACGTCGCAACAACCTGATGGAGGAGGTCGCGACGGCAGGCAGACAGCGGCGCCCCGGAAGATCGACACGCCCAATGCCGCGCTTCCCATGATTGATGCCAGTCGCACGACGCACGTGGAGGCTGGCTCTTGGTCGGCGCTGGTGGCAGGGCGCTCAAACGCCCCCGACACAAGCGGCCGCGCATGCCGGTCTGAAGACCCTCAGGGCATGCTGGAAAAGAACATCGATTGAAACACGCGGCGCGCTGCTGCCCAGGCGCATGCGATCCGCGCGCCCCGGCCCACCAGCGTTGCGCAAGAACGCGCGCGCGACTGGCTTTCGCCCCCACGCGCAAGCCACGACCCCGCGTCGCGGCTGTCTAAAATCGTCCGGATCACGTCCGAACTCGCCGGCGGCATGCGTGGGCCGGCGTACCTAGTGTCTCGCCGTGAGCGTGGGTGGCGGTCGCGACGACCCGATCCTGGCAAATAGAGATCCAGATAAGCACCAGATCGCCTCAATAGACGCGAAACAGAACGGAGATGAGGAACATGACTAAAATCCTAAAGGCGTTTTGCCTCTGCGCAGCGACCGCCATG
>JBCCSW010000015.1:0-21732 GCA_039199465.1 Pseudomonadota bacterium | reverse complement strand
CTGAAGATGGAGGACGACGGCGGCATGGACGACAAGCTGATCGCCGTGCCCATCGAAAAGGTCGACCCGTTCCAGGCCAAGGTGCAGTCGCTGGACGACCTGCCCCCGAAACAGATCGAGCGCATCCAGCACTTCTTCGAGCACTACAAGGACCTTGAGGCCGGAAAATGGGTCAAGGTCATCGGCTGGGGCGACAAGGCCGAGGCCGAGGCGATCCTGACCAAGTCGATCGAGGCGGCGACCTCGGGCAAGGCGGCGGAGTAGGCCCTGGGGCAACCCACCGACATGCTGCAGCGGCTTGAATGGCACGGCCGGTCACGGACCGGGATTGGCTCGCCGGAACGAGGCGTCGGGTATGGATCGGACCGCGCTGACCGCCTTCGACACCCTCATTCGCGCGCGTCTGGCCGAGATCGAGGCGGAGGACGCGGCGCAGGCGGATGATCGTCGGCCGGTCGAGCTGGATCAGCAATCGGTCGGGCGGCTGAGCCGCATCGACGCGATGCAGGTGCAGGCGATGGCCATTGCCCAGTCGCGCAGGCGCGCGCTCCAGCGCCAGCGTCTAACCGCGGCGCTTGCCCGGCTTGCCGCCGGCGACTTCGGCTTTTGCGAGAACTGCGGCGAGCAGATCGCGCTGCGCCGTCTCGAACTCGATCCTGCCCATACCCGCTGCATCGACTGCGCCGCAGGCTGAGACGGCGCGAGACCGGCCCCCCCATCATATCCAGATCATATCCAGATCATATCCAGATCATATCCCGATCGCATCCCGGTCGTGCCCGGCCATCACTGCGGTCTTCTCGCGCTTGCGGCGCTCGCGATCACGGGTGAAGCTTGCGGCATGAAAGCCCCCGCGATCCCGCTTGCCCTCGCCCTAGCCCTCGCCCTTGCCCTCCTGCAGCCGGTGGCAGCGACCGCGCAGGGCGGCGATGCGGTGGCCGAGGCGCGCGCCGAGAGGCTGGACGACCTGCACGGCGATCTCGCACGCTCGGCCAGCCCGGGAGAGGCCGAGCGGCTTGCGACGCTGATCTGGCAGCTCTGGCTACGTGCACCCGATGCGGAGGCGCAGGCGCTGATGGATCGGGCGCTCGAGCGCCGCCGCGCCGGCGACTACGACGCCGCCATCGCCGTCCTGGACGAGTTGACCGCCGGTTGGCCCGGCTATGCCGAGGGCTGGAACCAGCGCGCCACGTTGTTCTTTCTGCAGAACCGCTATGGCCCCTCTCTGGCCGATGTGGCCCAGGTCTTGGCGCTCGAACCCAGGCACTTCGGCGCGCTGGCGGGCCGGGCCATCATCCTGTTCCGCCAGGGCCGCGACGACGATGCCAACCGCGCCCTGCTCGAGGCGCTGAGGGTCCATCCCTGGCTGGCCGAACGCGGCCTGCTCGACCCAGGCTACGAGGAACAGCCGCTCTGACCGCGCGACGCCTGCGTTGCCGAGCCGCCAGCGCTCGACTAGACGCGTTGGGGAGCGCGCTTGACGCAGCGACGACGGCGGCGGCGTGACAGCAGGGGCGTGGCGGCGGGCGCGATGATCTATCAGACGGCGGCGGCATATCAGGAAGCACCCAGCAGGGCGGTGGCGCTGGTCGGCATGTCGGGTCTCGGCAAGACGACGACCGCGCGGATGCTGCGGGCCGAGGACGAGTGGTTCCACTACTCGGTCGATTACCGCATCGGCACCCGCTACATGGGCGAGCACATCACCGACAATTTCAAGCGCGAGGCGATGAAGAACCCGTTCCTGCGCGACCTGTTGCGCTCGGACTCGATCTACATCGCCTCGAACATCACCTTCGAGAACCTGGCGCCGCTCTCCACCTATCTCGGCAAGCCCGGCGACCCGGCGAAGGGCGGCATCGCGTTCAGCGAATACATGCGCCGCCAGCGCCAGCACCGCGAGGCCGAGATCGCGGCGCTGACCGACACGATCGAGTTCATCGACAAGGCGCGCGACATCTACCGCTATGCCCATTTCCTGGCCGATACGGGCGGGTCGATCTGCGAGGTGCTGGCACCCGACGATCCCGGCGACGCCCTGATGCGCTCGCTCTCGGCGCATCTGCTGATCGTGCAGATCCGCGGGACCGAGGCGCTGGCGGATGAGCTGGTGTACCGGTTCCGCCGCGATCCGAAGCCGATGTACTATCCCGAGGATCTGCTGGAGAGGCTATGGGCCGAGTATCGCCGGCAGCACGACGTACCAGAAGACCGCGTCGATCCGGACGACTTCGCCGTCTGGGGCTTCCGTGCGCTAATCGACCACCGCGTGCCGCGCTACGACGCCATCGGCCGCTGGGGCGTGACGGTCGAGGCGCATGAGATCGCCGCACTCCGCCGCCCGGCGGATTTCGATGCGCTGATTGCCGATGCCATCGAACGGCGCGGCCCCGGCGCCGCCCGGGCGACGGGCTGAGCTATCCGGTCCGGTCCGCTACGGGTGCAGTGACGGCTTGGGTCCCGGTCGCAGCCGCGGTCGCGGTCGCCAAGGCATAGACCGCCTCAGCCTCGCGCCGCCCCCGCGCCTGCCTCGCGCCCTGCAGCACAAGGTCGGCGGGGCGGTCGGCGGCGGCCCAGGTGGCGGCCGATACGGCGAGGCGCGTGCCGAGGTCCTTGTTCATCGCCTCCAGCCGCTGGGCCAGGTTCACCGTGTCGCCATAGAGCGTGTAGGCCTGCCGACCGTCACCGCCGACGGTGCCGGCAGCGACCCGTCCCGTTGCGATGCCGATCCTGAGCGAGAGGCGCGTTTCGCCGAACCGCTCAGCCTTTGCCATCGCCAGCAGGGCGCGGCCGGCGGCAACGGCATCGGCGGCGTGGTCGCGATTGTCGAGCGGCGCGTTGAAGGCGACCAGCGCACCGTCGCCGATCAGGCTGATGACGACGCCGCGATGCGCGGCGACCAGAGCCGAGACGCGGTCGAAGAAGGCATCGAACAGACCGATCAGCCGCTCGGGCGGCATGGTCTCGGCCAGCGTGGTCGACCCCTCGACATCGACGAACAGCACGCTCGCCATGCGCTCGCTGGCCGTCAGCCGGCCGCCCGAGCGCGTGAGCTGCTCGACGACGGCATCCGGCACGAAGCGGCCGAAGACGGCGCTGACCCGGGCCTTGGCGCGCTCGGCGATCAGCTGGCGGCGGAGCAGCCGTCGCGCGCGATCGACGGCCACCGCCAGCACCAGCGCCGTGGCGGCCAGGCAGAAGCTCTCCACAAGGCGGTTGCCGCGACCGGTGAAGTCGGGATCGAGAAAGACCTCGATGAACAGCGTGCCGGGCGCCGAGGCCGGCAGATCGCTCCAGGACAGCGTCCGCGGCATGTCGAGGGTGAGGGCCAGCCAGACCGACCAGATCGTCGCGATGGCGACCCCGCCCGCCCAAAGGACGAGGCGCGGCGAGAGCGACAGGGCCGATGTCGCGACAATGAAATAGAACACATCGACGCCGTAGACCCGGAAGATCAGGATCTGGGGCAGATCGCCGCCGGTGGTCAGCGGCGCCAAGCTCGCCACCACGCCCAGTGCCACGAAATCGAGCGCGATGTAGGCGTAGCGCATCCATGATCGGTCGCGCCCATGGACGATCAGCCCCGACATGGCGATGCCGACCGCCAGGAACGGCAGCATGAAAGCCATGGCGACGAGGCCCTGCCGCCATTCCTGCGAGACGATGCTGAAGATCATCACCGCCAGAACGAGGCCGGTTCTGATCAGCACCGCAATCTGCAGGCCGCGCCGCTCGGCCGCGTCGAGCACATCGACATCGCTGCCGATGCGCCCGCCCTCGGGCGCCGCCAGCCAGAACAGCAGGCGGCCGAGGCCGAGGCCGCTCAGGCTGAAGCGGCGCCATGGCATGCCGACACCGCGCGCGCGTCGTTCGATCTGCATGCGCCCTCCGCGACCCGCGCCCACGCCCGTGCCCGTGCCAGTGCCGAGCGCATCTTAGCCTCAGGTAGCGAGGCGGCCGGCCTTGCCCACGCCCCCGCAAACGATCCGGCGAAGACGCGGCGCGGCGGGGATCAAGCCGCGACCGACAGGTCCCCGCGAGCCGGATAATTGTTGGCGACGACGAATTTCAGCCCGCCGATCAGGTCGGCGAAGGGCGGGCGGGTGAACGGCGCCGACTGGACCTGCGCGAAGAACACCACGTTCTCGGCATCGACCACGGCGAGCCCGGGCTCGGAGAAGCGAGCCGGCTCCGTCGACCCCGCGCGTGCCGAGGAGATGTAGAGCCCGAAGGACCGCGCCGTCGCCTCGTCCATCTGGTAGCCCATGCGGAGGTTCTCGATCCCCCACTCGGCGGTCGAGGCCTCGGCCCGCTCCTGGCTGTCCATCGAGACCGCGATCACGTCGAAGCCAGCCGATTTGGCCTCGCCCACCAATGCGTCGATCTCCTGCAGGTACTTCTTGCAAAGCGGGCAGTGCTTGCCGCGGTAGAACACGACGATGGTGAACTGCTCGGGCTTGGCCTCGGCCAGCGTGACGCTGCCACCGCCGATCAGCGGGACGGTCAGCGCAGGGGCGGCATGGCGGGTCAGCAGCATGGGGGGTCTCCTCATCCAGTGGGTCGGGTGGTGGGCCGGTAGGTCGATCCTCGCGCCGGGTGCGCGGCGAGGTGACGCAGAAGGTAGGCGCGATCACGCGGCGATGAAGGCCCGGCAGCGGCTGGGTCGCTTTGGCGTGATCCGTCCCGACCAGCGCGCCGGCCGGGCGACCGAGACCTTGCAGGCCCCAGGGGCCGAGATTTATCTGCGTCTTCCCGGCCGCGCCGGACGGACCAGAGGTCGTTGCCATGCCGATCACACTGCCAGCCACGCTGCCTGCCTTCGACATCCTGAAGGACGAGGGCGTGATGGTGATGAGCGAGGAGCTTGCCGCCCGGCAGGACATCCGGCCGCTGCGCATCGCGCTTCTCAACCTCATGCCGAACAAGATCGTCACCGAGACGCAGATCGCCCGCCTCGTCGGCGCGACGCCGCTGCAGGTCGAGCTGACCCTGGTGCGCATGACCGACCATGTCTCGAAGAACACGGCGCCCACGCATATGGAGGCGTTCTACCGCCCCTTCGCCGCCATCGCCGGCGAGAAGTATGACGGCCTGATCATCACCGGCGCGCCGATCGAGCTGCTGGCGTTCGAAGAGGTCGGCTATTGGCGGGAACTGACCCGCGTCTTCGCCTGGACCGAGACGCATGTGCACGCGAGCCTGGCCATCTGCTGGGGCGCGCAGGCCATGCTGTACCACTTCCACGGCGTGCCGAAGTATGCGCTGCCGGCCAAGGCGTTCGGCTGCTTCCGCCACCGCAATTGCGACCCGTCGAACCCGTATTTGCGCGGCTTCTCGGACGACTTCACCGTGCCGGTCAGCCGCTGGACCGAAACCCGCGCCGCCGATCTGCCCGCGGGCAGCGGGCTGAAGATCCTGATGCAGTCGCCCGAGACGGGTCCCTGCCTCGTCGAGGACCCGGGGCGCCGGGCGCTCTACATGTTCAACCATGTCGAGTACGACACGGCGAGCCTGCAGACCGAGTACGAGCGTGACGTCGCCAAAGGATCGCCCATCGGCGTGCCGGCGAACTATTATCCCGACGACGATCCGTCCCGCCCGCCCGAGAACCGCTGGCGGAGCCATGCGCATCTGCTCTTCGGCAACTGGATCAACCAGATCTATCAGACGACGCCGTTCGACATGCGCTCGATCGGGGAGCCTGGGGCGCCCGGTGCCGCCGGGGCGCCGACCGCCGATGGGCGCGCGACGGCCGCGCGCGGCTAACCCAGCGGCGTTAGGTGGGCCGCTAGGGCAGCGACGAGGCGATCGTGCGCGGCATCGGCGCGCCTTGCCGGCGGCTGACAGGCGACCCACCTTCTGCCTCGTCGTCGGATTGCGGTGGAGCGATGGGGAGGTTGCGGCAATGCGGAGATCATGCATGACGCGACGGTCCGTTCTGTCGGCGGGGGCCGCGACGGCGCTCGTCGGCTGCGGCTCGGCCATCGCCGTGCCGGATGCCGAGGCCGCCTTTCCGCCCATCGGAAGCTTCGTCGAGTTGGACGGTCTAAGGGTGCACTACTGGCGAAAGACGCCCGAGGACCCTGTCGCCGCCGGTCGCGTGCCGGCCGTGCTGATCCATGGTGCCTCGGGCAACCTGCGCGATTTCACCTTCTCGATCGCCCCTCGGATCGCCGAGACGCGGCCGGTGATCGCGCTCGACCGGCCCGGTTTCGGCTATACCGACCGCCCGGTGGACGGCCATCGCCCACAGATACAGGCGAAGGTCATGCGCCAGGCCGTGCAGCAGCTGGGCGTCGATCGCGCGCTGGTGCTCGGCCATTCCTACGGCGCGGCGGTGACGATGGCCTGGGCACTGCAGGAGCCCGACAGCGTGGCCGGCATCGTTCCCGTCTCGGGCGTCACCATGCCCTATAACGGCATCGGCCGGGTCATGTCGGCGCTGGGTCTGACCGGCGTCATCACCTGGGCCTATACCGAGTATCTGAAATCGACCGTCGGCGAGGGCGGCGTCGACCGGTTCCTGGCGCGCGTGTTCCGGCCCCAGACCGTGCCGCTTGGCTATGGCGACTATGTCGGCGCGGCACTCGCGCTGCGCGAGCCGACGCTGGAGGCCAACGCCGCCGATCTGCAATATGTCAACGAGGAACTGCGCGAGATGGCGCGCGGCTATCCAGACCTCGGCATCCGGGCCGAGATCGTCCATGGCGCGGCGGACTTCATCGAGCCGAACGGGCAGTCGATCCCGCTGTCTGAGACGCTGCCCGAGGCCAATCTGACCCTGCTGCCAGGCGTGGGACACATGGCCCACCATATCGGCACGACCGCGCTGATCGCGGCGCTTGATCGGCTGGACCCACCCAGCACGGGCTGAGCCTGGCGCCGCCTGGACCCATCGCGCCTGGTTGCGGGTCGCAGCGGCGGCATCGGTAAGGCGGGGGCAGGGGCGCAACACTCCCTGTGATCCGGTCGATCGCCCAGCGATCTTGTGACGTTGCGGCACCCGCGCTTGCCCTTGCGCTTCTTCTGGGTCCTCATGCTGGATCGCTCAACGATAGCCTGGGTCTGCATGTGAACAAACCAATCAAAGGCGCTATCAGCCGTTTCTTCGAGACCGACTTCCCCGACGATCTGCGCGAAAAGGTGCGCGGCGCCGAAAAGGGCGACATCCTCGCCACCGACTGGGCCTTCGACGGGCGCATGGGCCGCCACGACTACGAGGACGTCTACGACCCCCTGCAGATCGAACTCGTCAAACTGCAGGCCTGGGCGAAATGCACCGGCGCGCGGATCGTCGTCGTGTTCGAGGGGCGCGACGGGGCTGGCAAGGGCGGAAGCATCAAGCGGCTGCGCGAGAACCTGAACCCGCGCGGCGCCCGCGTCGTGGCCCTGTCGAAACCGACCGATGCCGAGCGCGGACAATGGTACTTCCAGCGCTATGTCGAGCACCTGCCTACGGCGGGCGAAATCGTGTTCTTCGACCGCTCCTGGTACAACCGCGCGGTGATCGAGCCGGTCTTCGGCTTCTGCGACGACGCCGAGCGCGAGGCCTTCTTCGGCCAGGTTCCCGGTTTCGAGCGCACGCTGGTCGATGACGGCATCCGCTTCATCAAGATCTGGATCAGCGTCTCGCGCGCCGAGCAGATGCGCCGCCTGCTGGCCCGCGAGAACGACCCGCTGAAGCAGTGGAAGCTGTCGCCCATCGATATCGAGGGGCTGGAGAAGTGGGAGGCCTATAGCCGGGCCATCGCGCTGATGTTCCGGCGCACTCACGACCCGCACACCCCATGGGCGGTGGTCAGGGGCGACGACAAGCGCCGCGCCCGCCTCGCGATCATGCAGCTGATCCTGTCCAGCATCGACTATGAGGGGCGCGACGACAGCGTGGCGACCCCGCCGCATCCGGCGCTTGTCGGCGATCCCTCGATCCTGCCGCCCGGCAACGGTTGAGGCCGGCCGCGCTATGCTCGGGCGCGGCGTGGCGTGGCGTGGCGCCCGGCCACGGACAGGCCGACTTGATCGCGACCTGAGGCTCACCACGTCGGTCAGAAGCACCCGGGAGACCCTGATGACCGCGACCGCCGCCCCCTTGGACAGCCTGCCGACACCAGATCGGGAGCCGCAGTTCTACGACGGTGTACGGCTCCGCCGGCTGGCGGCTTTCGGCGTCGACCTGATCGTCATCCTTATCCTGCTGGGCGGCGTGGCGATGATCGGCGTCGTGGTCGGGCTGCTCACCTTCGGCCTGGGGCTCGCCTTCGTGATCCCGGCCTTTGCGCTGACCGGTCTCGCCTATCGCACCACCCTGATCGCGGAGAGATCGGCCACCCTCGGCATGATGCTGATGGGGATCGAGCTGCGCGACAACATGGGCCGACCGCTGAGCCTGCCGCTCGCCTTCCTGCATACCTGCGGGTTTACAGCGATGACGTATCTGCCGCCGGTACTGATCGCTTCGCTGATCTATGCCGGTGTCAACCAATATGGACGAACACTGCATGATGCTCTGTTCCAAGTGACTATGATCAACCGACCCGCATGAAAACTGCGCGAAGACCTCTTCGAGCATCGTGACAGTGCCGGATTCCCTGTTATCGTCACGGTCATCGGAGCCGGATAGACGCTGAAAATCGGGGCGGAGCGGAAAGCGCCATGTCGCATCACGAAAGTGCGCTGAAGGCTCAGTTCTACCTGACGGCACCACAACCCTGCGCCTATCTGAACGGTCGTGAGGAGCGTAAGGTCTTCACCACGCTGCAGGGTCCGAACGCGGTGGGCGTGAACAACACGCTGTCGCTGCGGGGCTTCCGCCGCTCGCAATCGGTGATCTATCGCCCGGCCTGCGTCGGCTGCTCGGCCTGCATGTCCATCCGGATCCCGGTCGACGATTTCCAGCCGTCGCGCACCCAGCGCCGCATGGCGCGCAAGAACGCCGATCTGGATGTGCGCACCTGCGAGGCCTGGGCGACCGAGAGCCAGTTTGCCCTGTTCCGGCGCTATCTGGACCACCGCCATGCCGAGGGCGGTATGGCCGACATGGACGCCTTCGACTACGCCGCGATGGTGGACGAGACGCCGGTGAATTCGGTTGTCGTCGAGTACTCGCATCAGAGCCAGGTCAGCGAGAAGGACGGCGCCAACGGGGGCCGGTCACTGGTGGCCTGCTGCCTGTCCGACATCCTCGCCGACGGGCTGTCGATGGTCTATTCGTTCTTCGAGCCCGGCATGACACAGCGGTCGCTCGGCGCGTTCATGATCCTCGATCACCTGCGCATCGCGCGCGAGATGGGCCTGCCCTACGTCTATCTCGGCTATTGGGTCGCGAAGAGCCCTAAGATGCACTACAAGGTCGCCTATCGCCCGTTCGAGCTTTGCGACGGTTCGACCTGGCGGCGCTTCGATGACCTCGACGCTTTCACGGCGTGGCGCGCCCGGCACGCGCGGTGCGAGCGCGATCCGCTCGTCGACTGACATCTCCCCTCCCGAAAGCCGCCACCGCGCTGCGTGCCGAACCGTACGAAACGTCCTAAGGGCCAGCGGGGGCTTTCATTTTTCGGAACGCCGATTAGGGTGTCGCGACCGCTGCCATCGACGGCGGGCGAAATTGTACCCATGGGGAGGAACGGCATGGATCGCCGCAGTTTTCTGACCACGACCGCCGTCGGCACGGCTGGGGCCGCAACGCTGGCCGCGCCCGCGATCGCGCAGGGCAAGCAGCAGATCAAGATGGTCACCACCTGGCCGCGCAACTTCCCGGGCCTCGGCACCGGTGCACAGCGTGTCGCAGACCGGATCACTGCAGCCTCGGCCGGTCGGATCGAGTGCAAGCTGTTCGCCGCGGGCGAGCTGGTGCCGGCCTTCGAGAGCTTCGACGCGGTCTCGACCGGCTCGGCCGAGATGTACCACGCCGCCGACTACTACTGGCAGGGCAAGCACAAGGGCTTCAACTTCATCACCGCCGTGCCGCTGGGCCTGACCGCGGCCGAGCAGGAAGCCTGGATGCATTTCGGCGGCCTGCAGGAGCTCTATGACGAGCTCGCGGCCGAGTTCAACGTGAAGGGCTTCCTGGCCGGCAACACCGGTGTGCAGATGGGTGGCTGGTTCCGCGAGCCGATCACGTCGCTCGACAACATGAAGGGCCTGAAGATGCGCATGCCGGGCCTCGGCGGCGAGGTCCTGCGCCAAATCGGCGCCGCGGCCGTGACGCTGCCGGGCGGCGAGATCTTCCCGGCGCTGCAGGCCGGCACGATCGACGCGACCGAGTGGGTGGGCCCGTACAACGACATGGCCTTCGGCTTCCAGCAGATCCTGAAGAACTACATGTATCCGGGATTCCACGAGCCGGGCTCGGCCCTCTCGGTCGGCATCAACAAGGCCTGGTGGGACGCACAGACCGACAGCGACAAGGCGCTGATCAAGGCCTGCTGCGATGCCGAAAACGACATGATGATGGCCGAGTACAATGCCCGCAACGGCGACAGCCTGAACAAGCTGCTGACCGATATGGGCGTCTCGATCCACAAATTCCCGGACGAGGTCTTCAACCAGATCGCCGAGGCGGCCGAGGACGTGGTCGCGACCGTGGCGAGCGAGGATCCGCTGGCGCAGCGCATCTACGACAGCTATGCGGCGTTCCGGAAGTCGGTGTCGGGCTGGACCAAGCTTAGCGACCAGTCCTACATGGCGGCCCGCTCCGGCGCGCTCGGCATCTGATCTGACGAACCGGCATCAGGTGATTGACATCGGGGGGCGATGGCGTCTCCCGATGCACGTCCTTTCGCGATGCTGCGCAGGCCGCATGAAGCGACGTATTCTGCGCCATTATCGCTCGCAAGCCCCATCGCCCCGACATGACCTCGGCCCGAACCCGCGACGGCGGCCTTGCCTGGCAACGACGCGGACAGGCCCTTTGCGTCTATTCATGGCGGCTTAGCCACGTTACTGAAGATTTAAGGATAAACAGACAGCGCGTCCGGCCAGCCGGCGGCGGCGGTCGACGGTCCAAGCGTAACCGGGCCTAGGCACGCCTGGCATGGGGGAGTGATGCACGCCATTTACCGCACGCTTGACGGCATCAACGAGGGGATCGGCCGCGTTGTGGCGTGGTTCACCCTGGCGATGGTGCTGGTCCAATTCATCGTCGTCATCATGCGCTATGCGTTCGCGGCGCCCGACTTCGCGGGTATCTCAACGATCTGGTGGCAAGAGCTGATCGTGTATCTGCACGGCAGCCTGATCATGCTGGCCGCCGGCTACACCTTCCTGCACAACGGCCATGTCCGCGTCGACATCTTCTATCGCGAGGCGTCGGAGACGACGAAGGACTGGACCGATCTGCTCGGCTCGATCCTGTTCCTGCTGCCGATGTGCGCGGTGATCTGGTGGTCCGCCTGGCCGAATGTCGTCATCTCCTGGGCCAATCTCGAAGGCTCCACCGAGACCTCGGGCATACCCTACAAGTACCTCCTGAAGACGACCGTTCTGGTGATTGCCGTCGTACTGGCGATCCAGGCGATCTCGACCGCGATCAAGGCCGCGATGCGGATCGCCGGCCACGACGTCGTCGATCCCCACCGTGACGAGGAGAGCCTGGACTGATGATCGAGTTCCTCATCGGCCACCTCGACATGCTGATGTTCCTGGCGGCCATCCTGCTCCTTCTGCGTGGCTTCCCCGTCGCCTTCACCCTCGCCGGCATCGGCATCCTGTTCGCCCTGCTCGGCGTGCTGTTCGAGGAGGGTAATTTCGCGACCGGCGATCTCGGCTTCCTGAGGTTCTATTACAACCGCATCTTCGGCCTGATGGACGAGAGCAACGAGGTCCTGGTGGCCGTGCCGCTGTTCATCTTCATGGGCGTGATGCTGGAGCGGAGCCAGGTCGCGGGCGAGTTGCTGGCGACCATGGGCAAGCTGTTCGGCAACCTGCAGGGCGGGCTCGGCCTGTCGGTCGTGTTCGTCGGCATGCTGCTTGCGGCCTCGACCGGCATCGTAGGCGCCACGGTCGTGACGATGGGCCTGATCTCACTGCCGACGATGCTGCGCTACAGCTACGACAAGGGGCTCGCCTGCGGCTCGATCGCGGCCTCGGGCACGCTCGGCCAGATTATCCCACCCTCCATCGTGCTCGTGATCCTGGGCGATGTGATCAGCTCGGAGTATCAGACGGCACGGCAGCAGATTAACACCGAGCGTCAGCAAGAAGCCTGGGCACAGGGCGACTACAGCTTCGTGCCCGACGCGATCGACCCGGTGTCGGTCGGCGATCTGTTCGCGGGTGCGCTGATACCCGGGCTGATGCTCGTCGGCCTCTACATGGCCTATCTGATCTTCACCGCGATCAGCCAGCCGCAGAAGGTGCCGGCGATTTTCGTCCCGCTCGAGGATCGTGTCGGGCCGCTGCAGGTGGTGCGCGTGCTGATCCCGCCGATCTTCCTGATCATTGCCGTGCTGGGCTCCATCCTCGCCGGTATCGCGACGCCGACCGAGGCTGCAGCGGTGGGCGCCGTCGGCGCGATCCTGCTGGCGGGCGAGCGCTTCGACGAGACGCGGCCATGGCCGATGGTGCTCGCCGTCTTCTCGATCGTCGCGGTGCTGGTCGTGACCGCGAATTTCGACCTCCGGCTCACCAAGGGCGAGTTCACGGCGAGCGAGACCTATGCCTTCTGGGTGTCGGTCGCGCTGCTGGTGATCGCCGCCTGGGGGATCGGGGTTAGCCTGTGGCGGTGTTTCTCGAAAGTCGATGAGACGACCGGCCGGTCGGTGCTGGGTGACGTGATGCAGTCCACCACCAAGGTGACCTGCATGGTCTTCGTGATCCTGATCGGGGCGCAGCTGTTCAACCTCACCTTCCGCGGTCTTGGCGGCGAGGACACGGTGCACGAGGTGCTGTCGGGCATCCCGGGCGGCGCGACCGGGGCGATGCTGGCCGTGATGGTGTTGATGTTCGTCCTCGGCTTCTTCCTCGACTTCCTCGAGATCGTCTTCGTGGTGATTCCGCTGACGGCGCCGACGCTGTTCCTTCTGGGGCTCGACCCGGTCTGGGTGGCGATCATGATGGCGATCAACCTGCAGACCTCGTTCCTGACGCCGCCCTTCGGTTTCGCGCTGTTCTATCTGCGCGGCGTGGCACCGCCCGAGGTGCGCACGATCGACATCTACCGCGGGGTGGTGCCCTTCGTGCTGATCCAGATTCTGGCGCTGGCGATCATCTGGTTCGTGCCGAGCATCGCAACCTGGCTGCCGGCTGCCCTGTTCGATTAAGACCGGTTCGGGCCGGCGCCTCAGCCGCGCTCCGACCGGCGACAACAGAAAAGGCGCCTCCGCGATCGGGAGGCGCCTTTTGGCATAGCGGGCAGGCGACGAGCTGGCGTGCTCAGTCGGCAAGCTGCTCCAGCACTTCGAGATTGATGCCGAAGGTCACGGCGCCGATCGGGGAGCCGCTGTCGGGATCGATCACCGTCATCGACACCTGCGTCTGGTCGAAACCGGTGGACTCGTCGAACTCGACCTCGGACACGTGCACCGCGTTCGGGCCCTTCAGATAGGTGTCCTGATACTTCGCCTCGTCACCCTGATAGAAATCGGTCGTCGGATCCGAGATCGCGACGTTCAGACCATACTTGTCCATCAGGATGATCTCGGTTATCACGCCCCGCGACAGCTCGCGGCGGTCGCGCAGGATGACCGAGGCCTGACGGTCCAGCAGATCGCCGATCATCGGGCCGCGGCCCTTCTCGGCGCGCCAGCGCTTGTCCATCCGGTCGATGCGGCGCTCGCTCAGCGTGCCGAACATCTGGTTCTGCTCTCGGATCGCGTAGACGAAGACCGGATCGGTGATCCAGGTCTGCAGCTCGCCGGCCGCGATCTCCTGAACCTCGTCATAGTAATGCATGATGTCGTTTTTCTGCGCCGCCGCAGGGCCGGCAGCCACGACGGCGAGTGCAGCCACACACCCGCCCAGAAAGCTCTTTCTCATGGTCTTCCCCTCGCGCTAGGCGGGCCCCTCCTCCGGGATGGCCGCAGACCTCTCAACACAACCCGTGCCACGGGCGTTCCGGCGCGACTCCCCCTCAGCCAGCCGGCCCGGACGCTTGGAAGGTTGCCCGATATTTTGGCAATCCCAAGGCACTGCGGCATGTTGGCCGAAGATTTGCGGTCGGCAAGACGTCAATAGGCAATCAGCTTAAGGCGAGCGCACCCGCGATGGCGACGACAATTTAGTTCTTAACCAAGATCTTCGACGCTCTGGTAAACCTCGCCTGCCAAGGCTTCTCGCGAAGTCTTGGGGGATCGAAAATGACCGAACTCGGCCGTCGCATGCGTCGGTCCTATCTCGGCGCGCTGTGGCTGCTTGGCATGGCAGCCTGTGCGGTGTTCTGGCTGTATGTCGTCGTCGAGCAGCGCAAGGAATCGCTCGACGCCATCACCGGCCTCGCCGTCGACCAGCAGGTGATCATGCAGCGCGTGTCGCTGATGGCCGTCATGCTGGCGCATCCCGAGCCATTGGCCGGCTCGGCCACGCTGAGGCGCGATATCTCGGCCGACCTGCGCCAGCTGCAGGCCAACCACCGCGCGCTGAAGGCGGCGGCGGGCCTGAGCGTGGACGAGGACGGCGTCGGCGTGGCGCAGCCGAGCGTCCCCGGGCGCGTGTTCCTGGCACCGCCGCACCGGCTCGACGACCGCCTTGCGTCCTTCATTGCCGATGCCCGCAGGGTGCTCGCGGCGCCCCTCGGAACCGTGCGGCCCGAAATCGTCGATCCCATCGCGGCCGCGGCGCGCGACGAGCTGCCGAAAGCGCTGGACGCCGCCGTCGGCGCCTTCCGCGCCGAGATCATGGCCTTCGTCAAGCTGCGCTCACAGATCAAGATCGCCCTGCTTGGCGGGTGGCTGTTGTTGCTCGTCGCCCTCTCCGTCGGTGTGTTCAGGCCCCTGGTCCGCGCGGTCGAGGATCGGACGGAGGCACTCGAGGCCGCGCGCCAGCAGATGGAGCACACCGCGCTGCACGATCAGCTGACCGGTCTGGCGAACCGACGCTACCTGTCGGAGTATCTTGAGCGGACCCTGGCCCGGGCCCGCCGGCATGACGAAGTCACGGCCGTGCTCCATCTCGACCTCGACCGCTTCAAGCAGATCAACGACACGCTGGGCCACGCGGCCGGTGATGCCGTGCTGGTCGAGGCGGTGAAGCGCATGAACAACACCCTCCGTGAGAGCGACTTCCTCGCCCGCGTCGGGGGCGACGAGTTCCTGTTCGTCGCCCCAGAGGTCAAATCGGCCGACGGGCTGTCGGCGATGGCCGAGCGGATCATCGAGGCGCTGTGTGAGCCGATCGATTACGACGGGCGCAAGTGCTACATCGGCGCGTCGATCGGGATTGCGCTGGCCGCGCCCAACAGCGACATCTCGATCGAACGGCTGATCATGAACGCCGATGCGGCCCTCTACGACGCCAAGGGCTCCGGCCGCGGCTGCCATCGCTTCTTCGGCGACGACGCTGCGCTGCCTCTGCGGAGAGAAGCACTCGCCGAGCCCAGGCCCCTGCGCGCCGTCGGTGCCTAGCGCGGCGGCCCTGCGCCGTCGCGGCTGTGCTGTGTCAGGATCCACTGGTCCTTGGCGGGCCCGGCGACCCGCCAGAGACTGAACCAGGCGACCGACCCAAGCCGATAGACGACGTCGTAGCGATCCGCGCCACAGTCGTGGCGCGCGGTCGCGACGCCGTCCTCGAACCGCAGCGCATGGAACGGCCGCCCGTCGCCGAAGCGCACATCGAATGCGGCGGCGCCCGTCACGCGCCAGAGCACGCGGCGCGATATCGGGAAGCGCCTGCCGCCCAGCACCATCTCGCCGCGCTCCTCGACAGAAAGCACGTCGTCGCACGGCCCGACGGTCGTGACTTCAAGCGTGCCCGTCACGATCCCAACCCGCCCCTCGCGCAGGTCATGGATCACCCGGTTCAGCTGCCAGCGGCCCAGCAACCAGTCGGCGATGGGGGGCCTGCACGGCGCCACGCTCTTTGTTGCGCTCTCCATGACCGGGTGCTAGCTGCCGCGGCGACACGGCTCAACGCCGATCACCGTTTCCAACTGCCGCCGACAGCACGCCCGAGAGCGCCGATGATCCCTCGCTACAGACGCCCGCAGATGGCCGACATCTGGTCGCCCGAGACCAGGTTCCGCATCTGGTTCGAGATCGAGGCGCACGCCGCCGACGCGCAGGCCGAGCTGGGCGTCATCCCGAAGGAAGCGGCCGCCGCCGTCTGGCAGGCGCAGGACGTCGAGTTCGATATCGACCGCATCGACGCGATCGAGCGCGAGGTTAAGCACGACGTCATCGCCTTCCTGACCCACCTGGCCGAGCATGTGGGCGAGCCGGCGCGCTTCGTGCATCAGGGCATGACGTCCTCCGACGTCCTAGACACCTGCTTCAACGTCCAGTTGGTGCGCGCCGCCGATCTGCTGCTGGAGGACCTAGACGAGCTTCTGCGCGCGATCCGCCGGCGCGCCGTCGAGCACCGGCTGACACCCTGCATCGGCCGCAGCCACGGCATCCATGCCGAGCCAACGACCTTCGGCCTGAAGCTCGCGACGATGTATGCCGAGATGTCGCGCAACCGCGTGCGGCTGGACAGTGCGCGGCGCGAGATCGCCACCTGCGCGATCTCGGGCGCGGTCGGCACCTTCGCCAACATCCACCCCGACGTGGAGGATCACGTCGCGCGCGAGATGAACCTGACGCCCGAGCCTGTCTCGACCCAGGTGATCCCGCGCGACCGACACGCGATGTTCTTCGCCGTGCTCGGTGTCGTCGCCTCCTCGGTCGAGCGTATCGCCACCGAAATCCGCCACCTGCAGCGCACCGAGGTGGCGGAGGTGGAGGAGTACTTCTCGCCCGGCCAGAAGGGTTCCTCGGCGATGCCGCACAAGCGCAACCCGGTGCTGACCGAGAACCTGACCGGCCTCGCCCGCCTGGTGCGCGCCTATGTGACGCCCGCGATGGAGAACGTCGCCCTCTGGCACGAGCGCGATATCAGCCACTCTTCGGTCGAGCGGAACATCGGACCGGACGCGACCGTGACGCTGGATTTCGCGCTGGCACGACTGACCGGCGTGATCGAGAGGCTGGTGGTCTATCCGGAAGCGATGCAGGCCAATCTCGACCGCACGCACGGTCTGGTGCATTCGCAGCGCATCCTGCTGGCGCTGACGCAAAAGGGCCTATCCCGTGAAGCCGCCTATGCCGCGGTACAGCGCAACGCCATGCGCACCTGGAACGAGGGCGCCGATTTCCAGGCGGGTCTCGCCGCCGATGCCGAGGTCGCAGGCGTCATGACGGCCGAGGAGATCGCCGGCCATTTCGACCTCGACTACCATGTCGCCCATGTCGACACGATCTTCACCCGCGTGTTCGGTAGCATCGACATGCCCGAGGATGCCTGAGGCTAAGCCTGGTCCGGGCCCGACACTCCCAAGACCCAACGGGTTCCAGTCCTCATCAGAGGGCCTCGATCAGCGCCTGCACGCCACCGCGACCAAGACGCGCCACACCCCACCATACCGACCGGACAAGCCAGATCGCCGGATTTAGGCTCCTCGCAGCTCCCGCAGCCGGACCTGGCAGGACGCGCGCCAGCGTGGGCGCGACGCTGAGGTGAGGTGTCGGCGCCCGCGATGACGGCAGGCGCCCGGGTCGGCATTCTGGGCTATGCGTCGCCAGCAGGCAGCCGACGACCACCGCTCGTAGCAGCGCGGCCATGACCCAATCTCCGAAGGTGCGCCTTTCGCCGCCGTAGATCGGGCAGCCCCTCCAAGCGGGTCGAAGAGTTTCGCCGACGCGGCGCTGCGCAGCCCGGGGCGCGACCGCGCTGGGCGCCGTGGCGCAGGCCATCGTGGCCAGGGGCGCGACAGAAGTCCGCACGCGGCGCGACGGTCTTGTATCGCAGCGTATCCATCGCATCTCGCTACTAAAGCCGATGGAGATCGCCCCATGATTTCGCGCCGCGCCTTGATCGCCGCCGTCACGCTGACACCCATGGCCGCGCGCGCCTCCGCTGCCAACACCGCGCATGAGTTCGACTTCGAGAGCATCGACGGCGGTCGCATCGATCTCGCCGACTTCGCCGGGCAGCCGGTGCTGATCGTCAATACAGCCTCGCGCTGCGGCTTCACCTACCAGTACGACCAGTTGCAGGCGCTCTATGACCGCTATCGCGAGCGCGGGCTTGTCGTGCTCGGCATCCCGTCCGACGACTTCAACCAGGAACTGGCGGACGAGGAAGCCGTCAGGCATTTCTGCGAGGTCAACTTCTCCATCGACTTCCCGATGACGGCGATCAGCAGCGTGCGTGGGCGCGACGCCCATCCATTCTATGCCTGGGCGATGCAGCGCACGGGCCGTGGGCCGCGCTGGAACTTCCACAAATATCTCATCACGCCCGAGGGGGAGGTCGCCGGCTCCTGGCCCTCGAACGTGGAGCCGCTGAGCCGCCCGATCGTCGAGGCCGTCGAGGCGTCCCTCGCCACCGGCTGACCTAACGTAAGCCTCGCGTCCACTCCGCTGTCCGGGCGCCGGGGCGGGTCGAGGATTGCGCAGCGACCCGCAGAGCGGGGTAGTCGTTGTAGCGCCCCTGCGCCCGCAGAACGCTCTATACGAAGCCCGCCGGGCGTCTCCCCGGCCAAACTGCCAAGTCCGTCAAAAGCACCCCTGTCGGGAAGCGCCAGACGGCCGCATCGTGGGCCCGCAACCAGCATCGCGGCGACCAGCCGCGATACCGCTTCTCTCAGGCATAGCGGGCGCGCATCCCATCCGCCGCTCTTCGGATGGCGCGGATCTCGTCCGCGTCCTTCCGAAACAGGTTCTTGTACTGCATGCCCATGCGCATGTTGCCGCCGAAGCGGTCGCGGTGGCGGTCGAGGAAATCCCAGTAGAGCGCCGTGAACGGGCAAGCCCTGTCCCCGGTTGCCGCCTTCGGATCGTAGCGGCAGCCGTTGCAGTAGTCCGACATGCGCGAGATGTAGTTACCCGACGCCGTGTAGGGCTTCGTGCCGACCACGCCGTGATCGCCATGCTGGCTCATCCCCAGCGCGTTCGGCAACGACACCCAGTCGATGCTGTCGAGATACATCCCCATATGCCATTCGTGGAACTTGTAGGGATGCGCGCCCCACAGCAGCGAGAAGAGCCCCAGCACCATCAGCCGCTGGATGTGATGCGCATAGCCCTCGGCCAGCAGCTGGCCGAGGCTGTCCTTCAGGCAGTGCATCTCGGTCTCGGCCGTCCAGAACATCGACGGCAGATCGGCATGGGCGTCCAGGCCGTTGCGACCGGCGTAATCCGGCATCTCGGTGTAGTAGACGCCGCGGATGAACTCGCGCCAACCGATCACCTGGCGCACGAACCCCTCGACTGCGTTCAGCGGCGCATGGCCGTCGTCATAGGCAGCGATCACCCGGTCGACGACCTCGCGCGGGTTGAGCAGCTTGAGGTTCATCGCACCCGAGATCCGCGCGTGATAGAGCGTCGAGTAGCCCGTCGCGATGGCGTCCTGATAGTCGCCGTAGAGCGGCAGGCGGTGCTTGATGAAGTAATCCAGATGCGCCAGCGCCTGGCGCCGGGTTACCGGCTCGGCGAAGCCTTCGGTAGAACCGGGTGCGCCGGGAAACTCCCGCTCCACCATTTTCATGACGTCGCGGGTGATCTCGTCAGGCTCCGAGGTCGGTCGGCCCGGCGTCATCCCCGGCCCCTTCTTGCCGAAGCTCTTGCGGTTGTCGTGATCCAGGTTCCATTTGCCGCCGACCGGCTTACCGTCGCCATCCATCAGATAGCCGGTCTCCTTGCGCATGAGCCGGTAGAAATCCTCCAGGATAAAGCGCTTGCGGCCCGAGCGGAAATCGGCGAACCGCTTCGGCGAGGCGAAGAAATGCGTGTCGTCATGGACGTGCAGGTTGTTGAACCGCCGCTCCAGCGCCGCCTGCACGCGCCAGTCGCCCGGCAGCGTGACGTGGTACTCATCGGCGCCCACGCGCCCCGCGGCCTCGGCCAGGCTGCCCGCGGCGTTCTCGTCGTCCAGGTGCTGGTAGCGGACCTCCCAGCCTCGCTCGCGCAGCGCCTCGGCGAAATGGCGCATCGCGGCGAAGAACAGCACAAGGCGTTTCTTGTGCTGCGCCAGATACGAGGCCTCCTCGCGGACCTCGCTCATCACCACGACATCGCGCGCTGGATCGCCTTCGGCCAGCACCGCCGCATCGATATCCAGCTGGTCGCCCAGCACCAGAATGGCGCGGCGCGGGGTCTCGATGGTCATGCTGCGTCTCCGCTGGCGGCGCCTTGCCGCTTGGCCTCGCGCCGGCATCGTTCCGAGCAGTAGCGGACGTCGTCCCAGACCCGTTCCCACTTCTTGCGCCAGGCGAAGGGCAGGCCGCAGGCGGCACAGGTCTTGGTGGGCAGATCGCCCTTCTTCTTCATCTTCGCCATGGCAGGTCGGCTCGGCGGCGTCGGGTCAGGACAGGCAGGCGGTGGCTGGCCGGGCGATGGCGGCCGCGTCGAACGGCGCGCTTTCGGTCGTGCGCTGGCTGGTGCCGCCCGCGAAGCGCACGGTGACCATCGCCCCTTCGATCTCGGGCCCGTCGATCATCGTGCCGACCCCGCCGCCCAACCGGTCGTCCATATCGATCGTGAACCTGAAGCGCTGGCCCGGCTGGAAGCGGGTGAAGGACAGCGTCAGTCCCTCGGCGCCATCCGGCACGACCGGCAGGTCGGCGAGCGCGGCCTCGCCCTCGACCGGCCGCGCGACAAAGGGTTGCGATACATTGCGCCCGGCACCGCCCCGCACGGTATCGAACACCAGCCGACCCGCCGAGGGCACGAGATCGATCTCGACCGCTGCGATCGCCCAGTCGGTCGACGCATTGGCCGAGATGTTCTCGACCGTAAAGACATCGACGGGCGCGCCCTCACGGAAGGTGACGCGCGCCGCCGGCCCGCAGATCGGCATCTCGCCTGCCAACGCGCCTAGGAAGAGAACCGCCATCATGCTCATGGCCAGCAAATAGCAGCGCACCCGCCCATGACGACCGCCAATCCTGCGCCATGGTGCCGCCCTCCACACCAGCCCGTCGATGCTGGCTTCGGGGCGGGTCAAGGGTCGCGCCAGCGACCGGCGCAGCCGGCAAGCCCTTGACGCGCCCCGAAGCCATCAAACGATCGCAAAGAAGCCCGCCCGGGCTTCTCCCCAGCCCAAAAACCTGAGCGCGAGGGTGCCGGGACGCTGAAGAACCAGGCGCCCCCGCACGACGCATCGCGGCGACCAGCCGCGATACCGCTTAGCTCAGAAGTCGAACTGGCGCTGACGGTCTTCCTTCGGCGGATGCTCGATCCGCGGCCGCCGGCGCGAGGCATGCTTCTTCAGCACCTGCGCCTTGCCCTCGGCAAAGCCCTCGGCGCGCCTGCGGGCATAGACCTTTTCCTTTGCGGCCCGCGCCGCCGCGACCGGCTCGACGATGCGCGCCGGGTAGTCGCGGCCGATCACGCAACCCGCGGCCTGCTGCTCGGCATCCGTCATACGCCAGGGCTCGTGGATCTTCTTGTCGGGCACACCCGCCAGTTCCGGCAGCCATTGGCGCAGAAACACCCCGTCCGGGTCGTGATCCTTCGACTGCTTCACGGGGTTGTAGATGCGGATGGTGTTGATGCCGGTCACGCCGGACTGCATCTGGCTCTGCGACCAGTGGATGCCCGG
>JBCCSW010000014.1:0-22336 GCA_039199465.1 Pseudomonadota bacterium | reverse complement strand
TTTTTTGCTATGCGGCCGTCAAAAAAAAAAAATTCAGGGCTGATTACACATTAACGCGACCGGTACCTTAAGGTTGAAGCGTGGAAAGTGTCAAAAAACTGCAGTAAATGCCCAAATTTTTTGCAGTATGTGCAGTGCAGCAAAAAAATATTGACAAAATTCATGCCGATCCTGACCGTGCGGCTACCTTCCGTTATTAGGAGCACGCGGGAGCTTTCGCATGATGATGCCACTCGATCTGGTAGTGGGTAAGACTGACGTCCGTAGAGTAGGGTTGCCACGTTTAGCTTACGCGAAGCGAACAAAGCGCTACTTCGACATAGTCGCCTCATCTGTCATGCTTTTCTCGGCGGCACCGGTCATCGCCGTCTTGATGGGGACGATCATGCTTGACGGCGGACGCCCGCTGTTCGCCCAGCCCCGCGTCGGGCGGGACGGACGCGTGTTCCCCTGCTACAAGCTGCGCACGATGGTGCCGGATGCCGGGCGGCGGCTTGCCGAGATCCTGCGCGACGATCCCGAGGCGCGCCGCGTTTGGGAGCTGCACCACAAGCTGGACGACGATCCCCGGATCACGTGGCTTGGCCGCTTCCTGCGCAAGACCAGCCTCGATGAGCTGCCACAGCTCTGGAATGTGCTGCGCGGCGACATGAGCCTGGTCGGGCCGCGCCCGGTCACGCGGGTCGAAATGCACCGCTATGCGGGCCAGGCCTCGATGTACAAATCGGTGCGTCCGGGCCTTACGGGCCTGTGGCAGATCGAGGGGCGGGGGAAGGACGTCAGCTATGCCGAGCGTGTCGCCATGGATGCGCGTTATGCCGGCCGTGTATCCTTTCTTGAAGATCTCCGAATTCTCGCGGGAACACTGGGTGTTGTCGTCAGGCAGTGCGGTCGCTGAGAGGGCGGACGGCGCGCTGAGCGCCGTCTACGGCCCGGCAGCAGCGGCGGGCCTCGAGCGTGGTGTGTCGTCGTCGGGTCCGGTAATGCGTATCGCCGTCATCATCGCCTCGGCGGGGCGGCCCGAGTTCATCAGGCCGCTTGTCCTGCGCCTCACGAAGCAGGTGCTACTGCCGGCCCGCGTGGTCGTCGTGACGCCGACGCCTCACGACAATCCGTTGCTCGACACGACCACGCCCGAGGCGGCGCTTCCAGACGATATCGGGTTCGCGGTCGAGAGCGTCGTCGCCAAACGCGGCTTGTCCTGCCAGCGCAATGCCGGCCTCGATCGGGTGCTTGGCGACTGCGACGTCGTCGTGTTCTTCGACGACGACTACGTGCCGTCGGTCGGTGCGCTGCAGGGCATCGTGCGGGCCTTCGAGGCAAACCCGGGCATTGCCGGGGTCAGCGGCGTGCTGCTTGCCGATGGCATCAACGGTCCTGGCTTATCGCTGGAAGAGGCGGAGCGCCTGATTGACGCCCATGAAGCATCGGGGGAGGCCGGGGACGCGGAAGGCCCCGACGAGGGCCCCGATGAGGCGCCGCGCGTGCTGCGCGATCTCTCCGGGCTCTACGGCTGCAACATGGCGGTCCGCGCCTCCGCCATCGGCGAGATCCGCTTCGACGAGCGTCTGCCGCTCTATGCCTGGCAGGAGGATATCGACTTCACCGCCCGCGTGCCGGGCCGGATGGCGCGGGTCAGCGGCTTCGTCGGCGTGCATTGCGGCGCCAAGCGGGGGCGCGAGCGTTCGGGCCGCAAGCTCGGCTACAGCCAGATCGCGAACCCTGCCTACCTTGCGCGCAAGGGGTCGATGCGCCCGGCGGTGGCACTGCGCCACAGCATGCGCAATTTCGCGGCCAACCACCTCAAGGCGCTGCTGCCCGAGCCCTGGATCGACCGGCGCGGTCGCGCTCTTGGCAACTGGATCGCCATCGCCGACCTGCTGCGCGGCCGCATGGAACCCGAACGGATCCTCGATCTGGAATGACCGCATGAGCGCAGACGACCAGCCCGGCCCGACCGGCGTCGCGAGCGCCGCGGTGCCGGAGACATCGCTTATCGTCAGCACGCTCGGCCGGGCCGAGGAGATCCCGCGGCTGCTCCGCTCGCTGGCGGCGCAGCAGGGCGCGACGCTGGAGCTGATCGTCGTCGACCAGAACGACGACCAGGCGATCGTGGCGGCGGCGCTGGCGGGCGACTGGGGCTTCGAGATCGTGCATCTGCACCGCCCGGGCATGCGCGGGCTGTCTCGCGGGCGGAATGCCGGGCTGGCCTCGGCCAGGGCGCCTGTCCTTGGGTTTCCAGACGACGACTGCTGGTATCCCCCCGATTTCCTCGCCCGCGGTCTTGGGCTGATGCGTCAGCACGGGGCCGATTTCGTCTGCGGCCGCGCAGCCGCCGAGGACGGGCGCAGCATCAATGGCCGCTATGAGACGGTGGCCCAGGCGATCACCCAGGCCAACGTCTTCACGACCGGCATCGAATGGGCCCAGCTCATGCGGCGCGATCTGGTCGACGCGCTCGGCGGCTATGACGAGAACATCGGGATCGGCGCGTCCTCGCCGTGGCAGTCGGCCGAGGGACAGGACATGATGCTACGGCTGCTGGGGGCAGGCGGTAAGGGCTGGTTCGAACCGACCTGGTATGGCCATCATGCCGAGCTTGATATCTCGACACCGGACGACGTGATGATCCGAAAGATGCGCGGCTACGCCCGGGGGCTAGGCCATGTGCTTCGCAAGCACCGTTCCGGACCGCTGACGATCTCGAAATGGCTGGCGCGTTCTGCTGGCGGTGCCATGGTGGCCGCGCTGCGCGGGCGGGTCGCCGCGGCGCGGATGTACGCCAACATCCTGCTCGGCCGGACCGAAGGTCTGCTCGGGCGCACCTTCGACTGAGTGCTGCGCGGTGACATCGGAGAAGACCCCGCCGGTCGCCGGTCCATCCCGGCCAGCCGAGAGCGGCGCGCCCGCAGGCAGGAACGGGGAGGCGCCGGCGACGGGCGCGGCCCAGCCACCGGGCGACGGGGTCGGTCGACGCATGGCCTCGGCCAGCGCCTGGTTCACCGGCGGGCAGATCGTCGCGAAGGCGTTGGATCTCGTGACGCTGCTGGCGCTGCTGTACTTCCTGACGCCCGCCGATTTCGGCCTGGTCGCCCAAGCGCTGACGGTCGTCGTGATCGTCGAGGCCATCACCATGGTGCCGATCCAGCACCCGATCCTGCGCATCCCCCAGCCGCGGCGCACCGTCTACGACACGGCCTTCACGTTGACGCTGATGCGCGCCCTGCTGATCGCGGGCGCAGTCGCCCTGGCGGCCGATCCGATCGCCGCCTATTTCCGCGAGCCCGACCTGCCGCCGCTGCTCTACGCACTGGCACTGGCGCCCATGGTGCGCGGTTGCCTCAGCCCGCGCTTGGCCGAGTACGACCGGCGCTTCGACATGCGGCCCTATGTCGTGATGGAGGTCGCGGCGAAGGCCCTGGCGCTGGCGGTCGCGGTCTCCATCGCCTGGAGCACGGCGAGCTATTGGGCCATCGCCGCCGCGACCATCACGACGCCGATCGTGCTGTCGACGCTGAGCTTCGTCTTCGCGCCCTATCGCCCGCGCTTCTCGCTGGCCGATTTCGAGAGCTTCAGGGACATCGTCGGCTGGAACACTGCCGCGCAGGCGATCGAGACCATCGCCTGGCAGCTCGACCGGCTGCTGCTGGGCCGGGCACTGCCCAACGACGTGTTCGGCCGCTATGCCGCCAGCCGGCAGGTGACCGAGATCCCCGAGCAGTCGGTATCGCGCCCCGTCGGCCGGCCGATGCTGGCGGCCTTTGCGCAAGCCAAGGGCAGCGAGCGGCTGGGCGAGCTGTGGTCGAAGTTCTCCAACACCATGCTGTTCATCGTGGGCCCCCTGCTGGTCGGCGTCGCCTTCCTCGCCCGCCATATCGAGCATGCGCTGTTCGGGCCCGGTTGGGACGGGGCGGACGTCTTCATCTTCGGCCTGGCGCTGGCGACGCTGCCGGCACTGCCCTGGCTGCCGCTTCGCAGCCTGTCGGTCGCGGTGTTTCAGACCCGGCTGCACACCCTGCGGGTCTTCGTGAAGCTGATCATTTCGGTGCCGGTGCTCTGGCTCGCGATCCAGTGGTAAGGCGCAGTCGGTGCCATCATCGCCAAGGCGGTGATCGAGATCGCGATGATCCCCGTCGCCGCCCTTCTGGTGCGCCACCTGGTGCGGGTCGGCGTGGGCCAGCAGATGCTGGCGCTCTGGCGCAGTGCCGCGGGCCTCGTCGCGATGGCGGCCGTCCTGACCGGCTTCAACGTCCTGCGCCCGCCCGCGCCGGGCGCCGATCGCATCCTCGTCGCGATCGAGAGCGGCATCGCCTTCGGCCTGGCCGGCCTCGGCTATCTGGTCTTGGTCTTCGCGCTCTGGCGCCTTGCTGGACGCCCGAGCGGGATCGAGGGCCTGATCCTCGACCGGGCGAGCATGGCGGCGGGCCTCCTCGGCCGCCGGCTGCTGAAGGCCACCTGAGCGCGTCTGCCCTAGTCGGGCATCATCGGCGCCGGACAGGGATGCCCGCCACCGTCCAGCAGCACGTGATGGCGGAAGATCCGATCGCCGCCGGCACCCTCGCGCGGCGAGACCGTCAGCGTCGCGCGCTGTGCCTCGCCCGTCGTGACGCGCCAGCTCAGCGTCTCGCCCGGCTGCAGGCCCGCCTGCTCGATCTCCACGCCATCGAGGCTGAGGGTCAGATCGACACCGTCGCCCCGGTCGCCGTCATGGCGGAACGCGGCGCAGAGCGTCTCGGTCCCCGTTGCGACAAGGTCGATCTCCTCGACGACCTCGTAGACGACCGGACCCGTCTCTTTCGGGAAGACCGCCGGGATCACGACACGCTCGCTGACGCTGAGCGGGTTCAGCCAGCGGTCGCCCAGATAGGGCCGCCATGCCGTGCCGCGGCGCCCGCCGCCCTGCATGGTCAGTTCGACCGTCTTGCCGCTAAGCGCCTGCGCCATGCGGCGCCAGGGCGTGCCGGGGGCCAGCGTGAAGCCGTAATAGCTGTCGTCGATGATCCCGCGATCCTCGGCGCTGACCATATCCTCGAACCGGATTGGCGTGGGCGAGAAGGCGATCAGCGGCGCCTCGGGCGACAGCGTCGGCGCGGCTTGCGGCGCGCCCGTTGCGTCGGTCCAGTCCAGGCCCGCAGGCGCCGTCACCGTGCGCTCCAGCCCCCAGACGACGAGGCCGCGCCCGGCGAAGTCGTAAGCGCGCAGTCCCGGGCCGAGATCGATCCGCTTGGGCGTGCCGAGCGCGAGCAGACGCTGCATCAGCCGGAACGCCGCGCCGGCCGGGCGTTCGGTGCCGTCGGCGTTCAGCAGCCCCATGCCGGGGTATTTGCGCTGCTCGATCAGGGCGTACCAGGTCGCGCTGTCGACGCCGGCGGCCGCCATCGCGGTGGCCATGCGGACCAGATAATCGGCGGCGGCGCGCGGCGTGGTCCGCTCCTGCCCGAACTCGGTCGCGTGGATCGCCAGATCCGGCCGGCCGAGCGCCTGCAGCGCGATGCGCAGATGCTCGCCGACATGTTCGGGTGGCGAGGTGTAGGGATGCACCACCAGCCCGTCGATGTCGTCCATCAGCCCGGCCTCGCCCAGCGCCTCGAGATAGACGAGCGGGATCGAATGCGCCGCCCCGCCCAGGATCGTCACCTCGGGCGCAGTCTGGCGCAGGCGTTCGGCGACCGCAGCGACGATACGTGCATGGGCCTTCGCCCTGACGACCGGGCCCTCCTTCTCCAGCGGGCCGACGACGAAGGTGCCGTTGAACTCGTTGCCGATCTCGACCGTGTCGACCTCGGGATAGGCCGCAACAGTGGCGGCGACGAACTCGGCAAAGGCGGACAGCGCGGGACCGCTTTGCACGGTGTGGCCGTTCTCGACGTCGGGATGGGTCGCCCGGAACAGCATCACCATGTCGGTCCCGTCGGCGATGAGGCGCGCAGGATACTCGGTGCTTCGCCGGTCGAACAGATAGACGCCGGGCACCCGCTCCACCTGCGACCAGTAGATCGCGTCGCGGGCATGACCCGCCTCGACCTGCTCGATCGCAGGGATCAAGTCATGTTCCCAGCCCTGCGCGAAATGCGTTGCGACGCCAAGGTCCATCGAGATCTCCCATCGCGGTTCTGCGCCGGCGCCACCGCCCTTCAGCCCAAACCCCGAGACCAACCTGCATGCCGGGCCGACCAGACCTCAGGCCATGGCGATGGGGTCGTCCGGTCTCGGCGGTGCGGCTGGTGGCACGGCTGTCAGGCCGCCTGCTGCCGGGCGCTCCTGGTTCTCTGCCATCACACGCGATACGACGTCGACGAAACGGGTACGGAAACGCGCTTCGGAATATGTGTCGGCGATCCGGCGCAGCGTCTCGGCCGGGTAGTCGCCATGCTCGAACCGCGTGATCGCGGCCTGCAGGGCGGGCACTGACTGCTCGGCGAACAGGGTGCCGGTCACGCCGTCCTGAAGCGTGTCCAGCACGCCGCCGCGGCCAAGCGCGATCACCGGGCAGCCGGACGCCAGCGCCTCGATCGGGACGATCCCGAAATCCTCCTCGCCCGGGAACAACAGCGCCCGGGCCGTGGCGTAGAGCTCGATCAGCCTCTCGCGCGGCACGGCGCCCAGGAACGCGACGTTCTCGGGCGCGCTGGCGCGGAGCGCGTCCATCGCCTCGCCCTTGCCGGCGACGATCAGGCGACGATCCGTGCCGCGAACCGCCTCGATCGCCAGATCGACGCGCTTATAGCCGACCAGTTGCGAGACGACGAGGTAGAAGTCCTGCCGCGGCTGGGCCTCGCCCCCACCGAAAGCGGCGAGGTCGACCGGCGGATGCACGACATCCGCCGCGCGCCCATAGACCCGGCGGATGCGCCGGGCGATGAAATGCGAGTTGGCGATGAACCGGTCGACCCGCGCGGCGCTGGCGAGGTCCCATTGCCTCAGCCGATGCGCGACATGCGAGAACACCAGCCGCTGCAACCGGCCCATGCCGGCGCTGTATTGTGGGTAGTGATCGTAGAGATAGCGCATCGGCGAGTGGCAGTAGCAGATATGCGTCGCATCGGGCGCTGCGATCACGCCCTTGGCTGGCCCGCTCTCGGAGCTGAGCACGAGGTCGTAGGCGGAAAGGTCCAGCTCCTCCAGCGCACGCGGCATCAAGGGCAGGTACTTCTGGTAATGCCGCTTCGCCCCCGGAAGCCGGCCCACGAAGCTCTCGCGCACCGGCCGGGCCGCGATCGCGTCAGACACCGCCGACCGGTCATAGACATGGGTGTAGATGTCCGCGTCGGGATAGCACTGCAGCATCTGCTCCAGCACCCGCTCACCGCCGCGCATGCCGACGAGCCAGTAGTGGACGATAGCGACTTTCATCGTGGCGCCCCCTCCACCGTGTCGGACCGTCCCGAACCCGTGGTACCGTTCGGGACGCCTTGCAGCGCGCGATGTTGCACTGCACTCTTACACCGCAGGGAGCGGCGGGGACAGCCTTGATCGATCACGGCGTGAAAATCCGGGCGGGGGCCTGAAGCGCGTGGAGCTTTATCCCGCAGGCATGCTGGCGATGGTCATCTGGTCGGCGATTGCGCTGATCAACATCGACCGGGCACTGCTGGCGGCGATCGTCGTGCTGCCGCTTGGCATGCTGGCCGCCGTCAAGCTGCCCATCGGCGGGTTCACGCCACCGATCGCCCAGCTCTATCTGGCGGGCGCGCTGGCGCTGGCCGCCACCGCGCGCATCACCAGCCACGACCGCAGTGGCGGCTGGCTGGTGCCCCATGCGGCCATCCCGCTGCTGCTTTATGCGATCTGGGGCATCTTCTCGGCGATCGTGCTGGTCAGGCTGTTCGCCGGCGACGTCATGGTGTTCAGCATGGACCGCGGCACGCAGGGCGCGCGGATCAGCCCGATGTTCAAGGCCGGTCTGTCGCGCCTGTCGCCGGTCAGCAGCAACATCTCGCAGACGGCGTACATGCTGCTCTCGGTCGGTTTCTTCATCGCGCTGGCCGATCTGACGCGGCGCTTGGGCCTCGCGCCGATGGTCCGGGCGCTGCGGACGGCGGCGATCATCAACATCGTCCTGGGTGTGCTCGACGCGGCGGCGCTCGACATCCTGCTCGAGCCGCTGCGCACCGCCGACTACGCGCTGCATAACGAGCACCGGATCGCGGGTATCCCCCGCATCATCGGCGGCTTTGCCGAGGCATCGGTCTTCGGCAGCTTCTCGGCGGCGATCGGCGCGTTCTTCGTGGTGCGCGGCTTCGACCGGTCGGACCCGCGCGATCTCGGCATCGGCCTCGCCAATCTGGCCTTCGCGCTGGTCGCGCTGTCGTCGACGGCGTTTCTCGGCCTCGCGGTATTCGCGCTTTGCATCGTCGTGCGCCGGCTGCGGCGCTTCTCGGCCAAGGTGCAGATGACCCGCGCGGTCGCGACGCTGGCGGTCATCCCGCTTGGCATCCTCGCAGCCGGTGTTGCTGCCGTGGTCCTGTTCGGCGCGGGCGAGATCCTGTCGGTGCTGGACAAGCTCGTCTTCAACAAGGCCGAGACGACCTCGGGCCTAGAGCGCGGCGCAATGGCTGCGCAGGGTCTGAGGATCATGGCCGATACCTATGGGATCGGCGTCGGCATCGGCTCGGTGCGGGCCAACGGCTGGTTCGCGGCGACCGCGGCCGCCGTCGGTCTGCCGGGCCTCGCGCTGATGCTGTGGTTCCTGCTCGCCGCATTCGTCACCTGGCGGCCGCGCGTTACGCCTGGCCTCGCGGCCGACCGGGCGGGGGCGCAGATCGCGGGCGTGGTTGCCGGGGCCATCGCCTGCGCAAGCTCGTTCGAGGCCTATCCCAGCCTGGTGCTGATCGTCTTCGCGGCGACGGCGACCGGCACGCTGATGCCCGAGACCGGCCTCGGTCGAGCGCCGATTAGGCAGACCGTGCCGCCGGCCCCGGCACTTAGCCGGGCGTCGGTGCGAGGGTGATGTTGATCACGTCGTTCGGCCGCAGCGGCGTGCCGGGCGGCACGCGTGCCGACCGACCCGCGCGGCGCAGCTCGTAGCCGATCACCGGCGCGTCGTCCTCAAGCGTCAGTCCGGCGATTGCGGCGAGGCGGTAGCGGATCGAGCGGCGCCGGGCCTCAAGCCCCTCGATCTCGTCTTCTAGGTCCGCGAGTGTCGACAGCAGTTGCGAGCGTCGCTGGCCGAGGAAGCGGCTCCGCTCCTCCTCCAGATCCACGATCCGGTTGCGCACTGTGCTGAGCGCGCTCTCGATCTCCAGCAGCGTCGCTTCGGACGCGGTCAGCTGGCGCGCGAATTGCGGCAGCGAGTTGGGCGCGAGGATGCCGCGCTCGACCAGGTCCTGGTTGCGCTCGAACTCCTCGCGATTGAGCGCGAGGATCCGCTCTTGCGCGGCCACGCGCTGGCGCAGCAGTTCGCTCTGGCGGTCGTTCTCCGCGATCGCCTGCTCCCAGAGATCGAGCAACTCGGCCGCGGTCTCGACCTCCGTCGCGATCTGGCCGTTCGGCGCACTCTCCGCGATCGCCGCCAGCGCGATCTGAGCCCGCGCGGCTGGGCCCTGTCCGGTCGGCGTCTCGCCCGTCCCGCGCGCGGCTCGGCCGCTGCCGTCACCGGCGCGGGCCGGGCGGTCGGCGGAAACCGTCGATCGCAGCGCAAGATCCAAGTCGAGGCGCTGTCGCAGCTCCTTCTCGCGCGCCTTCAGCCGCTCGACCTCGTCGCGCGAGGTCTGCAGCTCAGCCTCCAACCCCAACTGCTGCAGCGCGGCGACGTCCGGGTCCAGACCCAGCACCGCCAGCCCGCCGGCCAGGCCCACCGCATCCAGCACCGTCATGCCTGGGCGAAACGGTATCTCGCCCGGTGTCCTGACCGCGCCGATGGCCAGGATCGGGGCATACTCGACGATCCCGACAGTGACCGAGGGCGCGACGAAGGCGCCGACCCGCACCGCCTCCTGCCGGATCGTGTTCTCGATCTCGGCGAAGCTCCGGCCAGCGACGGCGACCCGGCTCACGCCATCGATCGCAATGGCCCCATCGGCGTCCACCAGGTACTGCGTCGCCGCCTCTTCACCGGGCAGCGAGACCGAGAGCGTGTCGCCGACCGACACGCGATAGGGCGCCGCCTGGCCACTGGCCTCGGCCGGCGCCGTGACCGCCAGGCCGAGGCACATCAGCGCCGCCGCTAGCCGAGGGAAGAGCGTCGCCTGCGTCATCTGAGGGCCGCCCAGCGTCGCGGCGGCGCATAGCCGTAATAGCTGCTGCTCAGGATCAGGTCCTTTTCCCCCGCCTCATTCAGGATGACGCCCGACAACGTGCAGCCGCTGGCGTTCAACAGGCCCATCGCCCGCTCGATCTCGGGCAGCTGGGTCTGGCCGGCGCGGGCGACAAACAGCGTGGCGTCCACCGCCCGGCCGACCGCCAGCGTCTCGGCCGCGACCAGCACAGGTGCGGTGTCGAAGATCACGATATCGTAGCGCGCGCCGACATCGGCGATCAGCTGCTCGACCCGGTCGTAGGAGAGCATGTTCGACGTGTCGTAGGCGCCGTGGACGCCCGGGAGCACGCTGAAACCGACGCCATTCAGCGTCACGATCGCCTCGGCGGCGTGGCAGGCGCCTGCGGCATAGGCGGCGATCGATCCGGTCTCGCTGCCCAGCATACCGTCGAAGAACGAGCGCTTGCGCAGATCGGCCTCGATCACCAGCGAGCGGCGGCCCGCCCGTGTGCAGGCATGGGCGAGCAGCAGCGACGTCGTCGTCTTGCCCTCCGACCCGCCGGCCGAGACCATGGCGATCGACTTGCAGCTCTGCGGTCCCCGGTCGATCAGCAGGTGCTGCAGCGTCGAGAGATGGTCGATCGCGGCATCGCCCTCCTCCTTCAGCCAGTGGCTGAGCGTGTCGGCGCAGAGGCTCCGCGTCTCGAGCCGCGGCACGGTCGCCAGCACCGGCGCATCGACGCTGCGCGCCACGTCGGCCTGACGCAGCACGCCGCGGCGGAGCAGGTGGCGCAGCGCCGCCAGCGCGACACCGAGCATCACGCCGACAAAGCCCGCGGCGGCGAGGATCATCCTTTTGCGCGGCGCATAGGGCCCGTCGGGCACGAGTGCGCGCGAGACGATCCGGGCATCGGCGGTTTCGAAGGCCTGCTGCGCCCGCGTCTCGTTCAGCCGGACCAGCAGCGCGCCGTAGAGATCGCGCGTCGCGGCCGCCTCGCGCTGCAGCCGATCGATTTCGACCGAAGCCTCCGCCTGGGCGAGACTGCGCGCTTCCAGTTCGTTGACGTTCTCTTCCAGCGAGGTTTCGCGGGTCCTGACGACCTCCAGGTCGCCCTTCAGCCTGCGTACCAGGTCGAGCACCTGGCGCTCGATCGACTGCTCGACCTCGTTCAACGTGTTCTGCAGCGCCATCACGCCGGCATTGCCGGTGCCGAATTGGGCCGAGAGACCGGCGATCTCCTGGCGCAAGCGGTCGCGTTCGGCCAGCAGGCGATCGGGCACCTGACCGGTCAGCGCGCCCGCCGCCGCGAAGGCGCCGCCCGCCTCGACCAGTGCGGTGACCTGGTTGAACCGCGCTTCGATCTCCACCCGTTCGGCACGGGCGTTGGACAACGCAGTGGAGAGGTCGGCGAGCTGTTGCGCCACGATCTCGCGCCCGGCGATATCGACCGACAGCAGCTCCAGCCGACGGGCGACGGCGGCGGCCTCGGCCTCCTCCGCCTGGGCTTGCAGGGTCGCAACCCGTTCCTCAAGCCACTCCGAGGCATTGCTCGTCGCCTCGCGGCGGAAGGTCTGCTGCTCGGCGACATAGGCATCGACATGGGCGTTCGCGACGAAGGCCGCCAGCCGCGGGTCGTCTGAATAGAAGGACACCACGATGACGTAAGAGATCCCATCCTGGCTGACCGTCAGGCGCTTGCGGAACTCCTCGATCAGGCGCGTGCGCGTCGGCCCCTCGGGCAAGTCGGCCGAGGCGAGGCCCAGCAAGACCCGGATCGGCCGCAGCACCGCGCCGAGGCCGCTCGGCGTGACCAGGTCCTCCTTGAACTCACGAAGTTGCGCCAACCCGGTGGTCGCGATCGTCTTCTCGATCAGGGCCGAGGAGCGCAGCGCCGCGATCTCGCTCGCCACGACCGCGTCCGATACCGGCAACTGCGACACGACCTCGTCGCCCGACAGCAGCCGCCGTTCGCGCGGGTCGAGGATCAGCGAGGCGCGTGCCTCGTAGAGCGGTGTGGCGCTGAACCCGTAGATCAGCCCGATCGCCATGAAGAACGCGGTCAGCGCCCCGATCAGCCACTTGTCGCGCTCGACCAGGCCGAACAGCTCGCCCAGATGGACAAAACCGGGCGTGCTCCGGCCTGCCGGTCCGCCAGCGCCCCAATGGTCGCCCGATATGGGTCTGAATTCCTGCATGCGTTCCTGCGTCCAGACCGACAACCTTAGGTTTACTAGCAGCGCCGTCACGTCAATGACGACTGTGCAGCGCAACACGAAACGCGGTGCGAAAGTTCCCTACCGTGCTCAATCTCTACCGCGTTCGATCCCTACCGAGCTCGGCCCCTACCGTTTTCTAGGGGCACGAAGGCTATCGAGCAGGCGTTTGGCGGCGCTTTCCCAGGTGAAACGCGCCACATGGGCCCGTCCGGCTGCGATCAGCGCCCGGCGCATCTCGGCATCGGCGGCGAGATCCAGCACGGCCTGGCTCCAGGCGCCGGGGGCGTTATGGGGCAGCAGGCGGGCGGCGCCGTCATAGATCTCGCTCAGCGCGCCTGCATCCGAGACCACCGCCGGCGCACCGCAGAGCATCGCCTCGCCCGGGGGCAGGCCAAAGCCCTCGGTCGTCGACGGGAACAGGAACACCAGGCAGGCGGCATAAAGCGCCCTCAGCCCGGCATCGTCGACACGGCCCAGCCGCCGGATGTTCGGGCCCGTTGTGCTGCCGGCGGGCAGCGCCCCGCCGATCAGGGCCAGCGGGATATCGGCCAACCGGGGGTCGCGCCATGCCTCCAGCAGCAGTTCGAGGTTCTTGTGCGGCTGGGCCGAGGCAAAGGCGAGCGCGAAGCGGCCGGGCTCGAGGCCGAGGCGCGCCACGGCGTCGTCATCGGCTGGGACGCGCAGGATATGGTCCAGCCCGTTGTGCAGCACGCGTATGCTCTCGGCGCGGCCGATGCCGTTGCGCCCGAGACGATAGGCAGAGAAGGCGCTGACGCTCCACAACCCCTGCGCCCGGCGCGCGACCAGCGGCTGCATCACGCGATACCAGGCGCGAAACGCCCGCGAATAGGAACCCGGGCTGTCGAACACCTGGGCATCATGCATCAGCACGATGTTGCGGCCGTGCAGCACCGGCGCGCTGTTGGCGAGGTTGATCAACAGGCGACCTCGGCTGGCCCAGGACAGCGCCGTCTGCTCCCACAAGGTGCCGTTGTTGCCGAGTTTGCCGCCGACGCCCTCCAGCGGCTCGGCCCTGATCGCCCTCAGGTCGGGGGCGCTCGCTCCGGGCGGATGCAGCAGGCGCCAGTACTCGGCCGCCGGATCGGTCGCCAGCAGAGCGTCGAGCGCCAGCACGATCTCGCGCGCGACGCGCTGCACGCCCGACTGCGGAGCGGCGAGGAAGCGACCATTGATCAGGATCTCGGTTGGCGGGCGATCGGCTGGCAGGGTTTCGGCCTCGTTACGCGCGCCACCGCGTGCGGGCGCAAGACAATGGGTCGGATCTGTCGCTCACGCGGCGGGGATCAGGTTTTCCAGCGTAGCGACATCCTCGACCAGGCGCACGCCTTCGAAGTTACCCGCGATCGAGCTGCGATAGATCGCGGCGATCTTGAAATAGCCGCCGGGCACGAGGTCGACGTCCTTGCCGAGCACGATGCCGGCGATCGCGACGTGCAGCCGGTCGGTCACGATCCGCTCATAGGCGTCGAGCGCTGCGAGGAAGTGCCCGATATCGCTCATGTGATTGCCCTCGGCCGAGAAATCGCGGTTGTCGGCCCGGGTGGCCAGGCCGTGGCCGCTGCTTTCGTTGTCGGTCCTGAAGGCGATGGCGGTACCGGATGGCGCCGCGACGCGGCGTGGCAGGATCGCCGTCAGGCCCTGCAGTGCCAGGAAGAATGCCATGTCGTGGCAGAACGGCGCGCCGGGCATCGCCGCGGCGCTTTCGTGCTGGTCGCGCACATAGGCGGCGAACCGCGCAGTGCCGAGGTCGACCGGCGCCTCGAACGTCGTCGGCAGAACGAAGAAGTCCCCGCCCAGCGCGTGCAGGCGGGCCACGTTCCGCCGCCCGATCGACGTGAAGGACGACCACGCCCCGCTGCCGGCATAGACATGCAAGGTCCGTCGGGCGAGCCGGCTCGACAGGGCGCTCAGCCCGGCGCGGATCTTGTGCAGGCGCTGTGACATGTCGAGTTCGGTAATCTCGAAGCCGGCGGCACCGAGAAAGGCCAGCGTGCCGGCTCGGATCAGCCCGTCGCCGTAGTTGCCGTCGTTCTGCAGGAAGAGCACCCGGCGACCATCGGCACGGGCGCGAAGATCGGCGCTCAACCGGTCGAAGGGGGCCTGGAGACGGTCCCGGGCCCCGTCGGTCAGCCGTGCCGACACGATGTCGCGCGGTACGTTCTGTGTGTCGTCAGATGCGATATGGCGCTACTCCTCCGAGAGCTCAGAGAACGCCGAGCCGGTGCTATTCTGCGCACACTGGTTGTGAATTGAGGGCGTTACGGGTTACGCAGTTGCAACATATCGGGTTACACTCCGCAAGCATCCAGTGAGCGAGGCGCAACAGATCCTTTTGGACTGACATCAACGAGGGTGCGATGGCCTCTACAACACGCCGACTGAGCAATCGCGTTTCGTTTACCGATGTACTTGTAAAGAATATTAACTTTTCCGGTCTGGGTCGCGTCGGCGAAACACTCCGAAACCGGATCTACAAGCGGCGGATCTTCTTCGCTCATGTGCCGAAATGCGGTGGGACCTCACTGTCTCACGCGTTACGTATCCGCTATCCGCTGTCCTACTTTAAGTTGAGCGAAGAAGCGGCGAGCGCGTCTAGCCGCGACCTGACCACCGGACAGTGGATGGAGCTGAAGGCGCGACTGGTCGCCTATCACGCCCATTGCGGCCGGCATTTCTTGCAGGGGCATATTCCAGTCACAGAGGACTATATCGACCGGCATCTAACCGAGTACAACTTGATGACGTTATTACGCGATCCCGTCGATCGCGTGGTGTCGCATTACTTCTTCGATCCCCGATTGAACAAGCTGACGCCCGAGGACTTCCTCCGCCATCAGCGCGGTTTCATTGAGACGCATGCGCTCTGCCACTTCTTCGGTGGCTTGGATTGGGACAATCCGGGTGATGTCGGCGAGGCGGAGGCGCGGGCGATGACGACGCTGGATCGCTTCGACGTGGTCGGCATTCTAGAGGAGCCTGCCGCGTTCGAACGGACGCTCCGCGAGGATCTGGGCCTGCGCCTGTCGATCCCGCACAGGAACCAGGGGACCACCCGCGCCGGGCGCAGCCTGCCCCCCGAGATCATGGAGCGCATCACCGAGATGTGCGAGGCCGATCTCAGGATCTATCGCCGCTACCGCGCCCACGCCGTCCGGCGGCTGGAGGGCCAGGCCGACAGCGCCTAGCCGCAGGACAGGCTGCAAGGCCGCTACGCGAAACCTCGACGTGGTCGAACGATGTTACCGACCCTGGGCACCCAGTGGCGGCGCGGCGAGGTTGGGCGGTGGATGCGCGGCGACCGCGCCGCGCGCCTCCAGAAAGGCGCCGGCGGCGAGGCAGCGATCCTCGCGCCAGGGTGCCGCGATCAGCTGCACCCCGATCGGCAGGCTGCCCGGGTCGAACACCGGCACGGTCAGGACCGGGAGGCCGACGGCAGAGAAGGGTTGCGCCAGCAGGCCCAGGCTCGGCCTTAGCGGCACCTCGCGCCCGCCGATGCTGAGCGTCTTTTGCCCGATGGCCGGCGCCGGGACCGGCGTGGCGGGGGCGAGCAGCAGGTCAACCTTGGCGAACACCGCCATCAGACGCTCCAACCACCATCGCCGAACCCGCTGCGCCCGGACCAGCCACGAGGCCGGCAGCATCGCGCCCGCCAGGAAACGGTCGCGGGTGTCGGGATCGAAGTCGTCGGGCCGGGTGCGCAGCCGGTCGAGATGGAAGGACGCGCTCTCGGCATTGGTCACCAGATAGGCGGCGGCGCGGGCGGCCTCGGCGCCGTCCAGGGTGACGGCGTGTGTCTCGGCCTCCTGCGCCAGCACTTCGGCGACCCGTGCCGCGGCGGCCCGCGCCGTCTCGCATGCCTCGTGTTCGAACCAGCCGCCGACGACCCCAATCCGAAGCCCGGCGACGCCTGCGCCCAAGGCGTGCTGCGTCGGCTCGGCCGCGCGCGGGGCCGCGGCATGGTCGGCCGGGTCCGGGCCCTGCAGCGCGTCATAGACCCGGGCGAGATCGGCAGTCGACCGGGCGAACGGCCCCAGGTGGTCGAGGCTGTCGACGAAGGGAAAGCTGCCGGACCGTGGCAGCCGGCCATAGGTCGGCTTCAGCGAGAACACGCCGCAGAGCGAGGCCGGCACGCGGAGCGAGCCGTTGGTGTCGGAGCCGAGGCTGAGCGGCACGAAACCCGCCGCAACGGCAGCACCCGATCCCGAGGAGGAGCCGCCGGTCATCCGCGTCGTGTCGTGCGGGTTGCGGCAGGCGCCGTCATGGGCGTTCTCGCCGGTGAAGTCATAGGCGTACTCGCCCATGTTCAGCCCGCCCAACAGCACGGCGCCCGCCGCACGCAAGCGCTGCAGCAGCAGGGCGTCGGCACTGGCCGGCCGCCGCTCGCGGTTGATCCTGGAGCCTGCGCGGGTCGGCAGGCCCGCGATATCGAGCAAGTTCTTCACCGCATAGGGCACACCCGCCAGCGGGCCGGGCGCACGTCCCGCGGCCACGGCATCGTCGGTCTCTGCCGCCTCGGCCAGCGCCCGCTCGGCGGTGATGTCGGTAAAGGCGTTGATCGCGCCCTCGTGGCCCCGATCCGCCGCATCGATCCGGGCCAGCGCAGCCTCGGCGACGGCGCGCGCGCTGGTGCCGCCCGCGCCCACCGCGGCGGCGATGTCGATGGCCGAGGCATGGGGCGCGCAGGGGTCGGACCTGTCGATCAACCCGTTGCTCCGTCGTCGCGTGCGGCGCCGTCGGATGGCG
The DNA here is from genome assembly GCA_039199465.1 of Pseudomonadota bacterium. GTDB lineage: Bacteria > Pseudomonadota > Alphaproteobacteria > Rhodobacterales > Rhodobacteraceae > Thermohalobaculum. The sequence goes on along the minus strand of JBCCSW010000014.1, from coordinate 5,157 downwards.
CTTCGGATGGGAGTTCGGGCAGGAGTTCGGGCGGGATGTAGACCGGCAGCAGCGCCAGCGCGTCCTCGTCCAGCGGCACGGCCTCGATCACGACGGCCATGCTGCTGGCGATTTCGAGGAACTGCCGCACACCTGGGCGATGGTGCTCGGCAACATCCAGCCCCATCGCCGGGGCCATCGCGTCGATATAGGCGTCCCAGTCGGTCATCTGGCGGTCATTTGGCGTTCATGCTGCGGTCAATGGCTGGTCATTCGGCCGGTGCGGTTGCCGGTGCCGGTGCCGATACTGCTTCGGGGGTCTGCGCCGCCGGCTCCGCCGGTCGCGAAGCCCGGTCGGCCGACGCCCAACCCATCCGCTCGCACGCGAGCAGCAGGCCGGCGACCATGGCATAGGCCAGCGCCACCATCGGCGTCACGGCGATGCCTACGGCCGGGCCGTGCATGAAGCCGAAGAAGGTGAGCGCCGCGCCCGCCCCGGCGAAGGCGGCCGCCGTCTCGAACCGCTTCTCGATCACGAAGACGCCGATCGCGGCCAGGACTAGCCCGGTCAGGATCGCACCATCGCCGAGGGTGCCGAGGCCCTGGTACAACACACCGTTCTGCAGCATGCCCGCGATCAGCGCCTCGGTGACCTCGACGCCGGCCGCACCCAGGGCGCCGTCGATCTGCACCTTCGCCCAGGCGGCCAGATGCGGCACCAGGCCCAGCACGATGGCAGGCGCGTGGTGCAACGGCGTCGTCTGGAAGGCCTGCGCCCCGATCAGCATGCCGATGTAGAGCAGGATCGGCGAGATCGCGACGACCGGCACCAGGTTGAGGAACACCGCCAGGATCCCGAACCAGGCGAGCGCCAGCACGAACAGCCCGGTCGCCGCCGAATAGCCGATCCGCCCGCCCATCGATTTCCAGCCCGGATGGCCGATATAGACGGCGTTCGCGAAGGGCGAGCCGAGCAGCGTGCCGACCAGGCTGATCGTCCCCTCGGCCGCCAGCGCCTCGGTCGTCGAATAGCTGTCGCCCGCGGCCTCGGCCGATTCGACATTGTCCATCGCCTCGACCAGGTCGTAGACGCCGAACGGGATGGCCGTCACCAGGATGAAGCCCAGGAACTCGAAGCCCGAGAACACGTGGTCGACCGCAGGCATCGGCACCGAAAAGCCGAAGCTTGCAAAGCTCTCGGCCAGCGCCGCGGCGGACATGCCGCCGACTTCGGGGAAGCCCAGCGCGGTGGCGACCCAGGCGATCACCATGCCGACGAGGATCGCGACCAGACCTGCCGGCAACCCCTTCGGATAGCGCACGCCGCCAAACCAGCTCGCCATGATGATCGCAAGGCAGGTCAGGCCGATGATGGAGGTCATGAAGATCTCCATCGCGGGCCGCATCGAGATGAAGGCGATCGAGACGCCCGCCAACGTGCCGAGCAGCGCGGCGCGCGGGGTGATGCGGCGGATGAAGGGCGCGACGAAGCCGCCGCCGATCAGGATGAAGCCCTGGATGAAGACCCAGGCGAGCCCGGCCTCCCAAGCCTTCACCGGGTCGCCGGTCTGACCCAGTATCGGCAACATGATCACGAAGACCACGATGAACATATGCGGCACCGACGGGCCCGAGGGCAGGGCGCAGACATCGGCTCGACCTTCGCGCCGGGCCAGCCGCCAGCCCATGAAGGCATAATAGATATTGCCGAGGAACAGCATCAGGCCGACGGCCGGCAGGATGCGCCCGAAGGTGAGCTCGTCCGGCAGGCCGACCACGAATTTCAGCAAACCGGTCATGACCAGCAGGTTGACCAGGACATTGGTGCCGAGACCGAACAGCGCGTTCCAGTCCCCCGGCGTCCAGAGCCTCACGCGCTCTTCGGTGCCGTTCGCAGTGCTCGTGCTCTCGGCGCTGGCCATGGCGTCCTCCCGTCTCAAGCGGCGGTGGTTTCGGTTGTCGCGGCCGCGGTCGCCGCGGCAGCCAGGGTCGCTGCGAAGGTCTCGGCGTCGCTGACCCAGCCGAAGATGCCGCCCTGCGCCTTGATCATCTCCAGGCCGACGCGGTGGAACTCGGGGAAGTACGAGGCGCAGGCATCGGCCAGCGCGATGCAGCGATAGCCGCGGTCATTGGCCTCGCGGATGGTCGTGTGGACGCAGACCTCGGTGGTGACACCGGCGACGATCAGCGTGTCGATCCCGCCGTTCTTGAGGATCTGGTCCAGGTCGGTCTGGTGAAAGGCACCCTTGCCCGGCTTGTCGATGACGATCTCGTCCGCGGCGGGGGCCAGTGCGTCGACGATGGCGTGACCCGGCTCGCCGCGCACCAGGATGCGACCCATCGGCCCGCGGTCGCCGATACGCATCGAGGGGGCGCCGCGCAGGATCTTGGTGGGCGGCGCGTCCGACAGGTCGGCGCGGTGGCCCTCGCGGGTGTGGATCACGGTCATACCGGCGGCGCGGGCGGCGGCCATTGCCGTGCGGCACGGCCCGACGGCGGCCTGCAGCAGGCCGACATCGTTGCCGAGTGTCTCGCCGAAGCCGCCCGGCTCCAGAAAATCGCGCTGCATGTCGATGACGATCAGCGCCGTGTCGGCGGCGCGGAAGGAGATCGGGCTCGGTTCGGCATGCAGCCTCAGTGCGGGCATCGCCGTCTCCTCGCACGGGTCATTGCAGGTGGGGGCTGTGCCCCGTCAGCGCGCTCGGGCGGCGGTACGGTGCATGGCGGCAGGGTCACTCCGCGGCCTCCCGCGCGATGACCGCGCGCCAGCTGCCGAACTGCGTGACGTCCTCGGCCATAGCGACGCCGGCATGTTCGCAGAGAAAGCCCTTCGGCGCCGTGCCGTCCGAGAGGCTGAGGGTCCCGAGGCCGAGCGGCGCGGGGATCCCTGCGAGGAAGCCGCCGACCGCTGCTTCGGGCACCGCCCAGACCTCGACGGCGATGGATGCGCCGCCGCTCGGCACACGAACGAGGCCGGGGCGCACCGGCGGGCCGCCCGGCAGGGCATAGAGGCGGTAGTCGGCGCTCGTATCGGCCACCCGCAGCAGGCGCCCGCCCCGCGAGGTCAGCTCGCGGTTGAGCGCGAGACCCGACATATGGGCACCGCAGACCGCGATCTCGATCTCGCCCGGCCCCGCTCTGTCGGTCAGCGCCGCCGGCGCCGGCACCGCCCAACCCGTCGCCCCCAGAGTGCGCGGTCCAAGCTGCTCGAGCCGGGTCGCGACGGCTGCGATGAGGGCGTCCTGTCCGCCGCATGCCAGCAGCGTCATGCTGCCCGGCAGCCCGTACGGCAGCCCGTCCGGCAGGGGCCCGGTCGGCACCGCGATGCCGGCAAGCCCCAGCAGATTGACGAAGTTCGTGTAGAGGCCGAGCCGGCTGTTCGGGCCGATCGGATCGGCCTCAATCGCTGCACGCGTGCATGGGCCGGGGATCGTCGGCACGGCCAGAAGGTCAAGACCGGCCAGCACCGGCTCGATCAAGCGCTGCGTCTCGGCCAGACGATAGATATCGCGAAAGGCATCGGCGGCCGAGAAGCCGCTCGCGACCCCGACCACCCTGCGGGTCACCGGATGCAGCGCGTTGGGCGCCTCGGCCATGAAGCCCGCAAGCGCCGCTTCGCGCTCTGCCACCCAGGCGCCGTCGTAGAGCCGGGCCGCGATCGCGTAGAAGGGTGCGAAGTCGATCTCGCTAACCACCGCGCCGCCGGCCCTGAGTGCGTCTATGCCGGCGCGGAAGCCGCGGGCCTGCGCCTCGTCGTCGACGATCAGGCTGGCCGGGTCCGGCACGCCGATGCGCAGGACCGGTGGCGGTTCGGACAGGGGCTGACAGGCGAAAGGGCGCGAATAGGGATCGGCCGCGTCCCGGCCCGCCATGGCGGCGAAGGCGCTCCAGGCATCGGCGACGGTCAGGGCGAAGACTGACACCGTATCGATGCTGCGGCAGGCGGGTACCATGCCCGTTGCCGGCAGGGCGCCCGGCGTCGGCTTCAGCCCGACGATGTTGTTCAGCGCAGCCGGCACCCGGCCAGACCCTGCGGTATCGGTGCCAAGCGCCAGGGGCACGATGCCCCGCGCCACCGCGACTGCCGATCCCGAGGAGGACCCGCCGGGCACAAGCGCCGGATCGATGGGGTTCTGCGGCACCGGATAGGGCGTGCGCGTGCCGACGAGCCCGGTGGCGAATTGATCGAGATTGGTCTTGCCGATCACGATGGCGCCGGCCTCGCGCAGCCGGGCGACGACGGTCGCATCGCGGGTGGCGGTGCGGGCGAAGGCCGGACAGGCCGCCGTCGTCGCGAGGCCCGCCACGTCGATATTGTCCTTGATGGCGACCGGCACGCCCCATAGCGGGCGCGACGGGTCGTACTGCCCAAGTGCCGCTGCCTCGGACAGGACCCGCCCGCGTGGGGCCAGGCTGATGAAGATGCCTGGATCGCCCGCGGCCTCGATCCGGCGATAGACCTCGGCGAGGACGTCGCCGGGCCGGGTGCCCGCGCGATACGCCTCGGCGAGCGCGGGCAGCGTCATCACCAGATCGGCCAGCACCGGATCGGCCAGCACCGGATCAGCCGGGGGTGGCGTGCCGTTCATGCCGCCGCCTCGCGCACCGGCGGGCGTGGTGCTGCGTCCAAAAGGCTGCGGGTATAGGGATGATCCGGTGCGGTCATCAGCCGTTCGGCCGGTCCCGCCTCGACGATCTCGCCGCCCTGCATGACCACGACCTCGTCGCAGAGCAGGCGCACGACATGCAGGTCGTGGCTGACGAACAGATAGCTCATCGCAAGCTCGGCCCTCAGATCGGCCAACAGGTTCAGCACCAGCGCCTGGATCGAGACGTCGAGCGCTGCCGTCGGTTCGTCCAGGACCAGCAGGCGCGGCTTCAGCGCGATGGCGCGGGCGATGCCGACGCGCGCCTTTTGCCCGCCACTCAGCTGATGTGGCAGCCGGTCGAGCAGATGCGCCGGCAGGCCGACCAAGCCTGCCAGTTCCTCGACCCGGGCGCGGCGCTCGGCGCGCCCCATCGGCGCCAGGCGGCGGAGCGGCTCCTCGATCGCGCGGCCGGCGGCATGGCGCGGGTTCAGGCTGTCGGTGGCATCCTGGAACACCATCTGGATCGCGGCGCGGCGGGGATCGCGGGCAAAGGCCTTGGCCGGCACCTCGGTCAGCTCCTCGCCCGCGA
>JBCCSW010000013.1:0-22376 GCA_039199465.1 Pseudomonadota bacterium | reverse complement strand
TCAAGACCGTGGGCGAGCAGTTATCCGAGACGATCCGCACGCATCTGGCGGTCGGCTGGCGCGAGGCCGAGGCGCGCGCCCTACAGGCGCTGCGCGATGTCGGCATCCCGGGCGCCGAGGCGCGGATCGGCAGCTATCCGCACCAGTTCTCGGGCGGGATGCGTCAGCGCGTGGTGATCGCCCTCGCCCTCTGCGCGGAACCCAGCCTGGTGATCGCCGACGAGCCGACGACGGCGCTGGATGTCAGCGTGCAGGCCCAGATCATCGCGCTCCTCAAACGTCTCTGCCGCGAGCGCGGCGCGGCGGTGATGCTGATCACCCACGACATGGGCGTCATCGCCGAGGCCGCCGATCGGGTGGCGGTGCTCTATGCCGGGCGCCTGGCCGAGATCGGTGCAGTGCGCGACATCGTCGGCACGCCCATGCATCCCTATACCGAGGGGCTCATGGCCTCGACGCCGATGGCGACGCCGATCGGCCAACGCTTGAACCAGATCCCCGGCGCCATGCCCCGTCTCGACGCGATCCCGCAGGGCTGTGCCTTCCATCCGCGCTGCCAATTCGCCGAGGCAGGCTGCCTGGTGGACGGGCCGCCCACGGTGGCCGAATGCGGTGGACGCGCGGCCTGCCGCGTGCGCGCACGCGACACCAGGACGAGGGTGATGCAGGCTTCATGAGTGCCGCGACCGACACCAACGCCGACACCAATGCCGATCTCGCGCCCGCACGGGCGCTGGTGCAGGTCGAGGCGCTGATCCGGCGCTTCGATATTTCGGCGCCATGGCTGAATCGCGTCGTCGAGCGGCTGCCGAGGCGCATCCTCACCGCCGTCTCGGACGTGACCTTCTCGATCCCGGATCGGGGGGTCTATGCGCTGGTCGGCGAGAGCGGGTCGGGCAAGTCGACGATCGGCAAGATCGCCGTGGGCCTGCTGGCGCCGAGCGAGGGCCGGGTGCTGATCGACGGCGTCGATTTGCACCGCGAAGCCTCGCCCGAACGGCGCGCGGGCGTGCGCCGGCAGATCCAGATGATCTTCCAGGACCCCTATGCCTCGCTCAACCCGCGCTGGCGCGTCGGCGATATCGTGGCCGAGCCGGCGCGGGTGATCGGTCGGGACCTGCCGGGTGGACCGGGCGCGCTGCTCGAGGAGGTCGGCCTGTCGGCGCGCGACGTGGAGAAGTTTCCGCATCAGTTCTCGGGCGGGCAGCGCCAGCGCATCTGCATCGCGCGGGCGCTGGCCTCGCAGCCGCGGTTCATCGTGTGCGACGAGCCGACCTCGGCGTTGGATGTCAGCGTGCAGGCGCAGGTGCTGAACCTGATGAAGGACCTGCAGGAACGGCTGGGGCTGACCTATCTGTTCATCAGCCACGACCTGAGCGTGGTGCGGTACATGGCCGACACGATCGGCGTCCTTTATTTGGGCGGTCTGGTCGAGGAGGCGCCGCGGGATGCGCTGTTCGAACGCCCGCGCCACCCCTATTCGCAGATGCTGCTGGATGCCGCGCCGAAGATCGACAGCTTCGGACGCGAGATCCCGCCGCCGGTGGGCGAGATCCCCGATCCGGTCAATCCGCCCTCGGGCTGCGCCTATCACCCGCGCTGCCCCTTCGTGCAGGACCGCTGCCGGCGGGAGCGTCCGGTGCTGATGCCGCTGCCGGGCGGCCAGCCCGGGCGTTCGGCCTGTCACGCAGTGCATGAGGGTCGCCTCTGATCGCCGAGACGCCCGTCGTGCCTTTCTGCGCCGAGCGATTCTACCCGTGAGCCTGGCGCTGAGCTCGCGCGTCGCTTAGCCTGTGACCGCGGTTTTCGGATCGACGGCGCCGGTACCCTCCACGAAACGGCCGGTCTTCTTTGCCCAGGGCAGGACCTCGTCGACCGGCATGGGCTTGGCGATCATATAGCCCTGGATCGCGTCGCAACCGGCAGCGGCCAACCAGGCAAGCTCCTCCTCGCGCTCGATCCCCTCGGCCAGAACATCGATTTTCATGTTCTGCGCCAGCCTGATCAGCGCCGCGGTGAAGCGCGCGAGATCCGCCTTCTGGTCGACAAAACGCACGAAGCTGCGGTCGATCTTGACGCGATGCACGACCAGGTCGCGCAGGGTCGACAGGCCCGAATGGCCGGTGCCGAAATCGTCGAGTTCGATGTAGTAGCCGGCCTCCGCAAGACCGGCGACGGTCTCGACGACGTCGTCGCTGCCGTCGTCCACCATGATCGATTCCAGGATCTCGATCGCGATGTCTTCAGGGCCGAGGCCGACCGATTCGGCATCGAAGCGCAGGCGGTCGGTGAAGCCCGGCTCGCAGAGCTGGTCGACGGTCAGGTTGAGGCCGATATGACCGAGATCGAGCCCGGCATCGCGGCAGTCCCGAACGGCGCGCAGGCTCTTGCGGCGCATCACGTCATCGATCTGCGTCATCAACCCGTGCTCCATCGCCACGGGCAGAAAGGCGGCGGGGCTCTGCGGTCCACGATCCGGGTCGATCCAACGGACCAGCGCCTCGACCCCCACGATCCGGCCGGTATCGACCGTGACCTGGGGCTGGAAGAAGGGCTGGATATGGTTGTCCTCCAGCGCCTTGCGGAGCCGGGTGGCCAGCTCGAATTGGCCCGAGACCGCTCGCCTGATCTCGGGCGTGTAGAGGGTGACGAGGTTGCCGCTGCGCCCGCTGTCGCCGCGCCCGACGGCGAGGCAGGCATCCATCAGGAGGGCCTGGCTGCCGCCCTCGCCAACCGTTGCCATCAAGGCACCGGCCCGCACCGCCGGCCGGCAGGCATGCCCGTCGATGAACACCGGCTCGGCGGCAAGATCGCACTGTCTGGCGGCGACCGTCACCACCTCCTCCTCATCCATCACGTCGCCGATGATCAGGGCGAAGCGCGGCCCGTCCAGACGCCCGAGGATGTCAGTCGGCCCGGCATCGTCGCGCAGCCGGTGGGCGATGCCCTGCAAGGCGGTCTCACTCGTCGCAAAGCCGAATTGCTCGTCCAGCTTGTCGAGACCGCCGAGCTCCAGCACCACGATGCCGATGCTCTCGCCTTCGCGCTCACGGTCCATCAGCAGGGCCTCGAGCTGGATCTCCAGGCACTGCCGATGCGGCAGCCCCGTGACCTTGTCGTAGAGCGCGATGTACTGCAGCTCGGCGCGCGCATCGGCCAGCGCGAGCATCGTCTTGCGATAGGCCTGCCGGGCGGGGATGAACAACTCGGCCAGGATCGCACCGGTCACGATCAGCGCGAGCGCTACGACGCCCGCCGATGCCGTCAGCAGCGCCGCTGCAGGCGCAGCGCCCTCTCCAGCGTCCGCCGTCGGCGCGGCCGCGCCGAAGCGCCAGGCGACGAGGAATTGCGCGGCCTGGAACAGCATCACGGCGGCGCCGAGGGCGATGAACATCAAGCGCTCCCGCCGCCAGCGGTTTTCCTCGTTCTCGCGGGTCGCGTCGCGCAGGCCCTGGCGCTCGATATCCTCGGGACGCCCCGACTCCGGCACCCCGTCGCGCTCGCGCAGTTCCATCCTAGGCCCCCTTCGACATCTCCCCTGATCTGCTTCTGTATGGGGTGTCGGTTAACAATGGCCGGAGGAGTGCGGTGAACGCACACGGTTCGCACCGACCGGGTTACGTAGGGTCCCGGTTTCCGCGTGAACGAAACCGGGATATGAGTTGACGCGCACGTCAACATGAGTCGGGAGGAAGCGATGTCCCTGCCCCAGGTCCTGAGCGGCCTCTCCGTGCCCGTGGTGGGCGCACCGCTCTTCATCGTGTCCAACCCGGCCCTGGTGATCGCGCAGTGCAAGGCGGGCATCGTCGGGTCGTTCCCGGCGCTGAACGCGCGCGAGAAGCCGGGCGAGCCGGTGCAGCTGGAGGCCTGGCTGAAGCAGATCACCGAGGCGCTGGACGCGCATAACCAGGCCAATCCAGACCGGCCGGCGGCGCCCTTCGCGGTCAACCAGATCGTGCACCGCTCCAACATCCGGCTGGAGCGGGACATCGAGATCTGCCACCGCTGGAAGGTGCCGATCTGGATCACCTCGCTCGGTGCGCGGGTCGAGGTGAACGAGGCCGCCCATGCCTGCGGCGGCATCACGCTGCACGACATCATCAACGACCGGTTCGCGCGCAAGGCAATCGAGAAAGGCGCCGACGGCCTGATCGCGGTGGCGGCGGGTGCGGGCGGCCATGCCGGCACGACCTCGCCCTTCGCGCTGGTACAGGAGATCCGCGAGTGGTTCGACGGGCCGCTGCTGCTCTCGGGCTCGATCGCAACAGGCGATGCGGTGCTCGCAACCGAGGCGATGGGTGCCGATCTCGCCTATATCGGCTCGGCCTTCATCGCGACCGAGGAGGCGAATGCCGCGGCCGCCTACAAGCAGATGATCGTCGACAGCGCGTCGGACGACATCGTGTATTCGTCGCTCTTCACCGGCGTGCACGGGAACTACCTCAAGGGCTCGGTGCGCAACGCGGGCATGGACCCGGACAACCTGCCCGAGAGCGACCCCTCGGCGATGGATTTCGGCGGCGCCAAGAGCTGGAAGGACATCTGGGGCGCGGGCCAGGGCATCGGCGCGGTCAAGGCGGTCGAGAGCACGGGCGAGGTAGTGGCCCGGATCGGCCGCGAATACGCCTCGGCCCGGGCCCGGCTGGGCCTTGCCGCCCATGCGGCTGCGGCCGAGTAGCGGGCGCAGCGCCGGTCGAGACGGCAACATGAGGTGAACGGCGTGCATCCCGGCCGCGTGACAGCGGCCGAGAGAGGATGCCCCGATGACCACCCCAACGCGCCACAGGCTCGCCATCGCACTGACCGCGGCGACGCTTTCCATCGGCCTTCAGGCCTGCGTGGCGCCTGGCGACGCCGCCCGGGTTCAGGGTTTCCGCACCGCCGCGGGTGCCGCGCTCGACGGCGACCGCAGCCGCGCCGCGCGGGTCGCGGCCGGTCTCGGCGCCACGGCCGCGGGTGTGTCGCTCGGCTGCACGATGCTGCACGACATGCCGGGCATCCGGCTGAACGCCCTGCGCGCCTTCTGCCTGGCCCGAGAGCGCATCACCTCATCGCGGTGATCACGCCTGGGCGAGATAGGGCGGCAGCGCCGTTTGCCGCGCCGTCCGCCGCGCCGTCCGCCGCACCGCCCGCTGGGCCGTCGCCGGCGATCAGGTCGAACAGGCGCTGCTGCTCGCGGGCCCAGGCTTCGATATCGTAGCGGTGGACCTTGGCGCGCAGCGCCCGCATCCGCGCCCTGCGGTCGGCCTCGTCCATCGTCAGCGCCTGCTCGATCGCCGCATCCATCGAGCGGTGCGAGAACGGGTTGCAGAGCACGGCCTCGGCCATCTCCACCGCCACGCCAGCAAACTCCGACAGCACCAGGACACCGTCGCCATCGGTGCGCGCGGCCACGAACTCCTCCGCCACCAGGTTCAGACCGTCGGCCAGCGGCGTGATCCAGGCGATGTCGGCGGCGCGATAATAGGCGACCAGCTCGGGGAAGGGGATCGGCGTCGAGATCAGCGAGACCGGCTGCCACTCGAAGCTGCCATAGGTGCCGTTGATGCGGCCGGCCATGGCCTCGATCGCCTCCTGAACCTCGGCATAGGCCTCCATGTTCCGGTTCGCACTGACCGAGACATGCATGAGACGCACCTGCCCGCTGAGGTCGGGCTGGCGTTGCAGCAACCGCTCATAGGCTTGCAAGAGCTCGATACCGCCCTTGGTGTAGTCGGTGCGGCCGACCGAGATGATCAGTTTCTTGCCGGCCAGTTCTTCGCGGATCTGGCCCTCCAGCGCGGCGGTCTCGGGGCGGGCGGTCAGCTCCTCGATGAACTCGACATCGACGCCGACAGGGAACGAGGAGAGCTGGATGCGCCGGCCCTGATAGGCGATCTCGGTCGGGGTCGCCTGCTCGCTCAGCGCCTGACCCTGGGGCGAGAAGTCCTCACGCGTCTTCTCGCGCAGCGTTACCTCGATATCGAAGCGGCTGAAGGCGGTGGACACGAAGTTGGCGGCATAGCGCGGGATATGGAAGCCGACGATATCGCAGTCCAGCAGGCTCTCGATGATCTCGCGCCGCCAGGGCAGCACGTTGAACATGTCGGCCGCCGGGAACGGCGTGTGGTGGAAGAAGGCGATCTTTGCCTTGGGCTTCAGCCGGCGAACATAGGCCGGCACCAGCCAAAGATTGTAGTCGTGCACCCAGATGACGCTGTCGTCGTCAGCCTCGTGCGCAGCGGCCTCTGCGAAGGCCCAGTTGACCTCGCGAAATGTCGGCCAGTCGACCGGGTCGTAATTGTAGCGGTCCTTGAACGAGTGGAGGATCGGCCAGATCGCCTCCTTCGAGGTGACATGGTAAAAGCTGGACACCTGCTCCTTGGTCAGCGGCAGCCGGCTGACGGTGTAGGTGCCGTAACTGTCCTCGATCGTGACGCGTCGCTCGAAATCCGGGTCGGTCGGGTCGTCGGCGTATTTCCAGGCGATCCAGGCGCCTGAGTCGTGGCGGCCGAAGAACGACTTCAGCGTCGGCACGATGCCGTTCGGGCTCTTGTTCTCCTTCCGGACGAGCTTGCCGTCCTCGATCACCTCCTCATAGGGCTGGCGGTGATAGACGATGACGAGCTTGGCGGTCATGACGCGTCCTTCAGCGGGGGGGCGGCTTTCGGATGAGGGTCGTGCAGGTCGAAATGGGCGATCGCCTCCATGATGCCGTCGGCGCCGATCCCGCTGGCGCGGTAGATGTCCGGGCGTTCGGGCAGCGCGTCCAGTAGCGGCTGCTCCGAGCCGCCCACTGCGACGGCCGGCAGGTCCGAGATCAGCATGGAGTGGTCGTTCATGGTATCGCCGGCAACCAGCACGCGTTCGAACGGCAGGCCCAGATGCCTGACGAGGCGCGTGATCGAGGGGCCCTTCGAGACGCCCTTGGGCAGCACGTCGAAATAGCAGTCGGCCGAGATCAGGTGATCATGCCCGAGATCCCGGACGATCCCGATTGCGCGGGGATCGAAGGTTGCGGGGTCGTAGTCGTAGCTGACGCGATAGCGGAACGGCGTCGGCTGCAGCGTGAGCCCCGCAACACCGTCGAGCGCCATGCGCACCCGGTCGCCCGCATCGCCCCAGATCGCCGCGATCTCGGCCTCCATCTCGGCCAGCGGCGTGACGGTGCCGCCAGGACCGGCCGGTGCCATTTGCGCGATCGTGGTGCCGACATCGCTGACCACGTAATCGGGCCAGGGCACGGGCGTGTCGGTGCAAAGTCCCTCGATAAAGCGCGGATCGCGACCGGTGACGAAGATCAGGCCGATCGTCTCGCGATGCCGTTCGATCCAGCGGTAGAGCTGCAGGCGATGCGCCTCGCTACCGCCAAGGAACGTGCCGTCGAGATCGGTCGCCAGGACGAACTGCCAGGTCTCGCTCACGGGTCGCATCTCCTTGCCGGAGCCAGCGCTCGCGGGGGGTCACGCGCGCTTGGTGCCGGACCGTGGGACGGTGGTCCGGTGGCGGCTTGGTCGGGTCAGGCGTCCTAGCAGGCCGTTTCCCAGGCCTTTGCGAAGCGTCTGATCGCCTGCCTATCGGACGGGTGGGCGAATGTCAGGTCCAGCGCGCGCGGCTCGGCCTCCAGCGGGCGCGACCAGAGGGCCGCGAACGCCTCGCCGAGGGGCGCGTCATCATGCACGATCGCGCGGACGGTCTCGCAGATCGGCATGTCGATGCCGTTGCTGCGGGCCAATTCGGTGGCGGCGATGGCGTTGCGCACGCCCTCGACCGTGACCTTCCGCCCGCCGAAGATCTCGGCGCCGCGTCGGCCCTCGCCCATCTCAACGCCATAGCTGAAGTTGCGGCTGGCGGTGTTCGAGCAGGTCAGCGTGAGATCGCCGATGCCAGACAGCCCGGTGACCGTCTCGCGCCGGCCGCCCAGCGCCTCGGCCAGCACCTTCATCTCGTCCAGGCCGCGGGTGATCAGGGCGGCGCGGGTATTGGCCGCGAACCCCGCGCCGGTGGCCATGCCGCAGGCGATGGCAAGCACGTTCTTGACCGCGCCGCCGACCTCGACCCCCGTCAGATCGTCCGACACATAGGGCCGGAAGCTGGAGGTCGTCAGCGAGACCGACATGCGGATGGCGAGCTGGCCTGCCGGATCCTCGATCGCATCGTGATCGAAATCCGAGGCGATGGTGACGGCGGTCGGATCGCCGCGCGCCGTCTCGGCCGCGAAGCTGGGCCCGGAGAGCGCGCCGACCGGCCGGCCGGGTGCCGCGTCCTGCACGACATCGGCCATCAGATAGCCGGTGCCGTCCTCGATGCCCTTGGCGCAGACGATCACCGGCACGCCGGCGGGCAGCGCGGTATGCAGCCTCTCGGCCATCATCCGCACGGTCGATGAGGGGGTCGCCAGCAGCACGGCCTGGGCGCCGTCGCAGGCTTCCTCGAAATCCGTCGTCGCCCAGACGGCGGGCGGGATCGCGATCTCGCCGAGGAATTCGTGGTTCAGACGGTTCAGATTGATGTCGTCGACGGTCTCGAGCCGGCGCGCCCAAAGCGAGGTGTGGCGCCCGGCGGTCGCCGCGATGCAGGCCAGGGCCGTGCCCCAGGCGCCGCCGCCGACGACCGCGATGCGTCGATAGGGATGGACCCGCAGCGGAAGGTCGATACTCGAAGTGCCATCCGCGCTCATCATCCCTCCACGCCCTGCCGCACCCTCGACACCGTCTCGATGCGGTATCCGTCTAGAGGACGCGCAAAGCGGCCATCAGTTTCATCCCCGGTCACAACTCCACCTAGAGCGGGCGGCGCGATGCGGCAAACCGAGCGGCGGATATTGCGAAAACCGGAACCGAGAAAAACGGCTGCATCGCGCCCCTCGCGCCATCTGCACGCATCTGTCCGGGCGCATGGCCACCAGCCAACGGTTTCCGTTGACTGGCCCGTCACTGACCGGCAGTTGCCTTGTCCGCCACAGGCTCGCTCGGCGCATCGACCTCGGCCAACGCCTCCAGACCGTCGTCGAGCAGCGCCATCTGCGGGTCGGCCACGCTCTCGCGGCGGGGGAACACGTGGGTGGCCGGATCGCTGGTCGTCCGGTGCCAAAGCGGCGCGCCGGTGCGATAGGCCGCACGGCCCATGAGATGCGCGCCGATCGGCGCCGTGGCGATGATGAAGACCGCGATCAGGCCGGCCCTCAACCCGATCGATAGATCCCCCGCCACGGCAATCTGCCCCAGCGCCAGCAGCAGGATGCCGAGCGTGCCGGCCTTCGTCGCGGCGTGCATGCGCATGAACACGTCGGGAAAACGCACCAGACCAAGCGCTGCCGAGAAGCAGAACACCCCGCCAGCGATCATCAAGAGCGCGGCGATGACCTCAATCATGGGGCGCGTCCTCCGGGCCCTGCTCGACCGCCTGGTCATAGGGTTCCTGCTCGGGCAGCGGATCGCGCCGCTCGATATAGCGGGCGAAGGCGACGGTCGCGAGGAAGGCCACCAGGGCGAGCGCCAGCGCCGCGTCCAGATAGCTCGGCACCTCGACCGCGACGGCGAAGATCATCAGCAGCGCCATCAACAGGACCGTTAGCATGTCGAGCGCCACGACCCGGTCGGGCAGCGTCGGCCCGACGACCAGGCGATAGACCGTCAGCAGGATGCCCGCCACGGTGAACAGGCCGCCGATGGCGGCACCCCAAAGCAGCGGGCCCCCGATCGTCGCGCCGAGGATGCTCATGATGCCGTCCTCATCGCGTCATGCTCATGCCGTAGCCCTGATCACGACCTTCTCCAGGCCGCTCTTCATACTCTCGTTGACCGCCTCGACGCCGTCCTCGCCATACATCGCGTGGATCAGCAGATATCTCCGGTCGTCCGACACATCGACGGTCAGCGTGCCGGGCGTCAGCGTGATGAGGTTGGCGGTCAGGGTGATCGCCAGGTCGGATTTCGCGTCCAGCGGCATCGCGACCATCAGCGGCTGCGCCGACAGACCCGGCGTGATGGTGTCGATGAACACGCGGCCCGCGCTCATCACGAGCTCATAGAGGAAATAGAAGACCAGCCAGACGATGTTGATCGGCTTCAGGATCATGTTCATCCGCCACCTCCCGTGGCTATCCGGTCGGGGCCTACCGCACGCAGATAGGACAGCGGATCCAACAGCGCGGACGCTGCCTCGGCCGACAGCGCGTAGAAGCTGCCGGCATAGAGGCTGATGGTAAGCGTCACCGCGCCGAGCGCCAGCACCGGGATCACGAGCGCGCGCGGCGGATAGGTGGCAAGCGGCACCGCCCCGCCGGTCGCCTCGCCCGGGTGCGGCTGCCAGAAGGCCGCGACGAACATCCGGCCGAGATAGAAGAAGGTCAGGACCGAGGCCGCGAGGATCAGCCCCGCCAGGATGTACTGCCCGTCTTCGACACCCGCACGAACCATGAAGAACTTGGCCCAGAAACCCGACAAGGGCGGCACGCCGATCAGGCTCAGCATCGGGATGAGGAAGACCACCGCCAGCCAGGGACCCGCGCGGTACAGCCCGCCGATGCCCGACAGCGTCTCGGACCCCGTCTCGCGCCGGATGATCCCGCCCAGCAGGAACATGTTCATCATCGCCGGGATGTGGTGCAGGAAGTAGAAGATCGCCCCGGCCAGGGCCAAGGGCGTCGCGATGGCGAGGCCGAGCGTCATCACCCCGATCTGGCTGATGATGTGGAACGAGAACACGCGGCGCAGGTCCTGCTGCGCGGCAGCGCCCAGCGCACCCAGGGCGATGGTGAGCCCGGCGGCCGCGAACAGCGCGCCCTCGATCACCGGATCGCCTGGGGTGAACACCAGCGTGAAGACGCGCAGCAGCGAATAGACGCCGACTTTGGTCAACAGCGCAGAGAACAGCGCCGAGGTGGCGACCGCGGGCGTGTGATAGCTCGCTGGCAGCCAGAAGAAGACCGGAAACAGCGCCGCCTTGGCCGCGAAGGCGAACATCAGCATGCCGGCCGCTCCCAGCACCGCCGTCTCGCTCATGCGGCCCTGCAACTTGATGCCGAGATCGGCCATGTTGAGCGTGCCGACCGTGCCGTAGAGCAGACCGACCCCGCCCAGGAAGGCCATCGTGCCCACCAGGTTCAGCGCGACGTATTTCACCGCGCCGTCGATCTGCGCGCGCCCGCCCCCGATCACCAGGAGCCCGAAGGACGAGATCAGCATGACCTCGAACCAGACATAGAGGTTGAACAGGTCGCCGGTCATGAACGCGCCCGACACGCCGCCCGCCATGGCATGGGACAGCGCATGGAAGCCCAGACGCTCGGTTTCCAGCCCGATCTCGACGGTCGCGAAGGTCATCGCCGCCAGCAGCGCGCCGCCGGTGATGATGATCATCACCGCAGACAGCGTGTCGGCCGCCAGCGTGATGCCGTAGGGCGCAGCCCAGCCTCCCATCTGCGCGGCCTGCGGGCCGGCGGCCTTCACGGTCAACAGGATCAAGACGCCGACGAGGATCAGGCCGCCGGCGCTTAGCTGCGAGACCAGACGATGCAGCGGATTGCGCCGCATCAGGAAGCAGATCACCGCCGTCGCCAGCGGCAGCAGGATCGGCGCGGCAAGCAGCATCAGCGGTCCCCCGAGACGGGGGCAGGACCGGGCGCCTCGGCGGGCGCTGCGCCGAAATGCTCGGGCTCGGCCTCGCGTATACGGCGGCTGTCGGCGGTGCCGAAGGTCATATAGGCCCGCAGCACCAGGCTGAGCGCGAAGACTAGCAGACCGAAGCCGATCACGATGGCGGTCAGGATCAGCGCCTGGGGAAGCGCGTTGGCGACGTTCCCGTCGACGGTCTTCGCGCCCTCGGGCACCAGCGGCGGGATGCCATAGGTCAGCCGGCCGGCGGCGAAGATCATCAGGTTGATGGCGTTCGAGATGACGGTCAGCCCGAACAGGAAGCGGATCAGGCTGGACGACATCATCAGGTAGGCGCCGCAGGCGACCAGGATGCCGATGACGACCGAGAGTGCCGGTTCCATCAGCCTGCCTCCTGGTTCGCGCCGTCGCCCTCGGGGCGCCCATGGTCCGAGGCGGCTGGGCCAGTGCCGGCGGAATCGGTGCCCGTGGAATCAGTGCCGTCGCTCTCGGTGCCGGCGGTGTCGGGCGGCTGGTCGATGACCTCAAGCGCCGCCGCCTCGAGCGCGAACAGCATCGCCGAGACACCGCCGACCACGACCAGGAAGACACCAGTATCGAACAGCAGGATGGAGCCGACGGGCAGCCCCTCCTTCGAGCCGTCGGGCCCGACGCTCAGAAGCGGCCAGACACCTGCCAGCACATAGCCCTTGGCGAGGGCGCCCCAGATCCCGGCGGCGATGGCGCAGCCGAGGCCGGTCGCGGCGATCGCCAGCGGCTCGACCTTCAGCACACGCTGCGCCGCGACCAGCCCCTGCGCCTTCTCGAGCAGCGCGAGCGCCGTTGCCGCGACCAGGCCCCCGATGAAGCCGCCACCAGGCTCGTTATGGCCGCGCCAAAGCACGTAGATCGCGAACAGCACCAGGATGGGCAGCAGGATGCGCGCCGCGGTCGACAGGATCAGAGAATTCACCGCTCGTCACTCCGCTCGACCACAGGGTGCCGGCGCTGGGCTGCAAGCCCGCCTCTTCCCGCCGTCAGCGCCGCCACCGCACCGACGGCCGCGATGGCGATCACCGCGATCTCGCCCAGCGTGTCCAGCGCGCGGAAGTCGACCAGGATCACGTTGACGATGTTCCGACCGAAGGCCACGGGCGCGCTCTTCTCCTGGAAGTACTCGGTCAGCTGCATGTCGAGCGGTGTGGCGAGGACCGAGATCAGAACGACCGTCGTGCCGAGCCCCAGCATCGCCGAGACGCCCGCATCGCCGACGCGAAAGCCCATGCGTTGGGGCGTGCGCGGCAGCCGCAGCACCGCGATGGCAAGGAAGACAACGACCAGAATCTCGATCATCAGCTGCGTCATCGCCACGTCGATCGCCCCATACAGCACGAAGACGATCGAGATGCCGGTGCCGATCGCCCCAAGCGCGCAGATCGCCGTCAGGCGCGAGCGTGTCAGGATCACGACGACGGCGCCGACGACGATGACCAACAGCGTCGCATAGTTCACCAACGGGATATCCGGCGTCGCGACCAGGCGCCCGCCGTCCGACAGGGCGACCGCGCCCCAGATCACGGCGGCGAAGGCGGTGAAGGTGATGCGCATGTAGAAGGGCAGGCTGCCGTTCTGCAGGCTGCCGGTGACGCGCCGCGCCGTGCTCTCGACCAGCACCAGCGCCTTGTCGTAGCCGAGATCGGCGCTGCCGAGACCCCGCTCCTCGGCCCGGCTGAGGCCGTTCCGGAACGCCGTCGCCCCGCGCCAGAAGAGATATCCAAGCGCAAAGGTCGCGAGGCTCAGCACGAAGGCCGGGTTGATCCCGTGCCAGAGATACAGGTGGTAGTCGACCGGCCGGCCCAGGATGGCGGCGGCGACAGGCACGGTGAAAAGCTCCCCCGTGAGCGGCGCGAACAGCCCCAGCAGGAGGCCCAGTCCCGCCAGCGCCACCGGCCCGGCAAGCAGCGTCCAAGGCGGATCGACTGGGGTCGCCTTGGGGCTTGCCTGGGCGCGGAAATGGAACGGGCCGACGGCGACGATCAGCGCCACCGCCACCATCATCGCATTGGCGACATAGGCGGCCGCCGTCACCAGCGCCGGCTCGGTCACCACCGCGAAGGCGCCCTCGTACATCACTTCCTTGCCGAGGAAGCCCACGAAGGGCGGCGCGCCGGCCATCGACAGCGCGGCCAGTGCCGCCGCCGCCGCGGTGATCGGCATCGCCCGGCCGAGGCCCGCGAGCTGATCGACCTCCCGCGTGCCGGCCTTCTTGTCGAGACAGCCGACCATCAGGAAGAGCGAGGCTTTGTAGAGCGCATGCACCAGCAGGAACAGGCTGGCGCCCAGCACCGCCTTCTCGGTCCCGCCGCCAAGGAACATCACCAGGGTGCCGAGGCCCATTACGGTCGTGTGGGCCAGCATCTGCTTGAGATCGGACTGGCGCAGCGCCCAGATCGAGCCGATCAGCATCGTCACCGCCCCGACGGCCGTCAGGATCCAGAACCACGCCTCGGTCCCGCCAAGCGACGGCATGAGGCGCATCAGCAGGTAAACGCCCGCCTTCACCATCGTGGCCGAGTGCAGATAGGCCGAGACCGGCGTCGGCGCCGCCATCGCGCCCGGCAACCAGAAATGGAACGGGAACTGCGCCGACTTGGTGAAGGCGCCGAGCAGCACCAGCGCCAGCACCCAGCCGTAGACGCCGCTTTCCTTGACCGCCTGGCCGGCCGCGTTCCACTCGGACAGCCGGTAGCTGCCCATGGCCTCGCCAAGGATCACGAGGCCGCCGAGCAGCGCCAGACCGCCGAGGCCCGTAACAAGAAGCGCCTGCAAGGCCGCGCGCCGCGCATAGGCCTTCTGGTAGTCGAAGCCTACCAGCAGGAACGAGGTGATCGTCGTGCCTTCCCAGAACAGGAAAAGGGTCACGACATCGTCGGCCAGCACGAGGCCCAGCATGGCGATGGCGAACAGGCTGAGCAGGGTCAGGATGCGCGCACGCCGCGGATCGCCGTCGAAATAGCCGGCAGCATAGGTGAAAATCAGCGCGCCGATCCCGGTCACGAGAAGCGCGAACATGAGCCCCAGACCGTCGACCAGGAAACTGGTCTCGACCCCGATCTCCTCGATCCAGGGGCGGCGCCAGACCAGCACGTCGCCGCGCGCGACGGCCCCGATCATCGTGCAGAACCACAAGAAGGCGAGGCCCGCGACCGCTGCCGGCAGATACGCGAGCGCCGGCACCAGGCGCGGCTCCCTCTCGATCAGCTTGCTGATCGGCCGGCCCATCCAGCTCGGCGGCGGGACATGGCGGACCGCGCTGGCCGCATCGACGCCCTCGCCCGCCATCGGGGCCAGCGGTCGGATCGATACGGGGACGTCGGTCGCGTCGGTCAACGGCGTGATCTCTCACAAGGCGGCCGGCGCGGGGGGCCGGGTGCGCGGCGGGCGGCCGCCACGCTTGGGTGCATATCGGGAAGACCCGGTGCGACCTGCGGCGACCGGTCGTGACCTTAGTCGCTTTGCCCGGCAAAGAAAGGCATGCATGCCGTGAATTTACAGGCCGATGCGCTGAGCCGATACGCGGCCGCACCGACCACGATCCGCGGCGCATAACCGGCGGCGATGCGGCAGTCGGGCGAGCGGCGTGACGCGATCAGCCGGCGAGGCCGCGGTCGCCGAGATTGATGAACTTGCGGCGGCGGTCGGCGCGCAGCTCGGTCGGGCCCATGCCGCTCAGTTCCTCCAGCAGCTCGGCCAGCACATCCCCTGTCGCCACGATCGCCGCCTCGGGATCGCGCTGTGCGCCGCCGACGGGCTCGGCCACGACCCGGTCTACCACGCCAAGCTCGGCGAGATCGGTCGCTGTGATGCGAAGGGCCGATGCCGCCTCCTTCATCTTCGCCGACGACTTCCAGAGGATCGACGCGCAGCCCTCGGGCGAGATCACCGAGTAGACCGCGTGCTCAAGCATCGCCAGACGGTTGGCCGAGGCGAGCGCAACAGCACCACCCGAGCCACCCTCGCCGATCACCACGCTGATCAGCGGCACGCCAATCTCCAGGCAGCAGGCCGTCGCGCGGGCAATGGCCTCGGCCTGACCGCGTTCCTCGGCACCCTTGCCCGGATAGGCGCCGGGCGTGTCGACCAGCGTGATCACCGGCAGGGCGAAACGGTCGGCCAGCTGCATCAGCCGCACGGCCTTGCGATACCCCTCGGGCCGGGCCATGCCGAAGTTGCGCTCGATGCGGGTGTGCAGGTCGTGCCCGCGCTCGATGCCTACGACCATGCAGGCCCGGTCGCGGAAACGCGCCAGCCCGCCGATCATCGCGTGATCCTCGGCAAAGTTCCGGTCGCCTGCGAGCGGCGTGTACTCGGTGAACAGCCCGCGCACGAAATCCAGCGCGTGCGGGCGTTGGGGGTGGCGGGCGACCAGCACCTTCCGCTCGGGCGTCAGATCGGCATAAAGCTCGGCCAGCATCTGATCGGCACGCGCTTCCAGGCGCTGCGCCTCCTCGGCGACATCGATGGCGGAGGAGGCGGCGACGGCCTTCAACTCCGCCACCTTGCCGGCAAGTTCGGCCACGCCCTTTTCGAAATCCAGGAATGTCTGCGTCTTCATGGGCGCTCACATGACGCAAGCGCGCTGCCGGTGCAACGGGCGGCACACCGGCTGCTTGCCATCCCTTTACCACTTTCCGCGCAAACTCTGTGGAGAGCGATTCCACGAAGGGAGCCGGACGATGCCATCGACGCCCGCTATCGTGTTCGCCTGCTACATGGCCGCGTTCCTGGTCGCTATCCTCCCCTTCACGATGGCCCTGGTATCGGGGACGGATACCGTGGAGGTAACGCGCGACAGCGGCGACCAAGGGGGCATCGACGTTGAGACCGCCCTTGCCGCAGAGGCCGACGGCTGAGAATCCTCGGATGGGGCGCGCCGCGCGTGCCTTGGCTGACACAATCCTGAACTGCAACATCGGCGGTGGTCGCCCACCGGAGTAATCATCGCCTGAAGGAGAAGCCCCGATGACTGCCAATCCGGTTGAGGCGTCCGTCCGCCGCTTCTACGACACCGATGGCTGGGTGCAGGGCGATGAGGGCATCGGTGAGGATCGCTACTTTCGCCTGACCGCGGAAGAGCGCGGCACCTCGGCCGGGCAGTTCGATGCGATGCCGGCCATGCTGCTTGGCCAGGGGGACACGCTGCTGATCGTCGGCGGTGGCGACCTGCCGCATAGTCACGAGCTGGCAGCGGCACGGTTCCCATCGGTCACCTGCCTCGACGTCTCGGCGGAAGCGCTGGCGATCTGCAAGGCTAAACTGGGTGACCAGGGATCCTATCTGAACGGAAGCGTTCTGGATTACCCGCTGGATCAGAATGCCTTCGACGCGGCCCTTTGCGCCCACGTCATCTATCACATCCATGCGGATCGGCAGGCCGATGCCGTGCGCAGGATCCTGAACGCCACGCGCCCGGGTGGACGGGTCGTGTTCCTGACGGTCAATCCGCGCGCGCCGTTCATGCTGATCCAGCGCCTGCTCAAGCTGCTGCGGATCAATCGGCTGCTGAAGATGGACAAGCTCTACATGGTCGCGCAGCCGCTCGGCTGGTGGGAGCACTTCGCAGACAACGCCGATCTCGAGATCGTCGCGCACGAACCGATGAGCCGGAACCAGGCAAAGGCGCTGGTCCCGCTGGCCTCGCTGCGCCCGCGAGTGATCGATTCCCTGGCACGCCTGCAGCGCCGCCGCCCGCGGCTCGCTCTGTGGTTCTGGACCTATGTGGCCGTGGTGCTGACCAAGCGGCCCTGACGTCTGACGGCTTGGTCAGCCCGCCGCGATCAGTTCCGCCTGCTTCACGATGACCTCGGCCTGGCGGATCGAGGCGATGTCGATCAGCTTCCCGTCCAGCGTCACCGCGCCCGCCCCCGAGCGCTGCGCCTCGTCCATCGCGTCCATGATCCGCCGCGCCCGGGTCACGGCGGCATCCGAGGGCGTGAACACCTCGTTGGCGAGCGCGATCTGGCTCGGGTGGATCGCCCATTTGCCGACCATGCCCAGCGTCGCCGAGCGCAGCGCCTGCGCCTTATAACCCTCGGCATCGGAAAAATCGCCGAACGGGCCGTCGACCGGCAGCACGCCGTGGGCGCGGCAGGCAGCGACGATCGCGGTCGAGACCATGTGCCATGGATCCGCGAACTGAGGATACCGTGGCGCAGCAGCCCCGTCGCCTGAACCGTCATGCCCGGCAGCAGGCACCGCGTCGGGCAGCATGTAATAGCCCGACTGCGTGCCGCCGATCGCCGTCGTCGCCATGCCCATCGAGGCGGCGTAGTCGGCCGGACCGAAGCTGACGGCCTGCAGTCTTGGCGAACCGGCCGCGATCTCGTTGATATTGGCGAGGCCGGCAGCGGTCTCGATGATGATCTCAAGACCCAGCGGCTTCTTGCGGCCGACCTGCGCTTCCAGCGCGCTGACCATCGCGTCGACGGCGTAGATGTCTGCGGCGCGGCCGACCTTGGGGATCATGATCAGGTCCAGCCGCTCGCCGGCCTGCTCGATCAGATCGACGACGTCACGCACCCAATACTGCGTATCCAGGCCGTTGATCCGAACCGACACCGTCTTGTTGGCGAAATCAATGGTCTGCAGCGCCTCCACAATGTTTGCCCGCGCCTGCACCTTGTCGGCCGGCGCCACCGAGTCCTCCAGATCGAGGTTTAGGACATCCGCCTCGCTGGAGGCCATTTTGGTGAATAGTGCGGGCCGTGAGCCGGGGCCGAACAGCTGACAACGGTTGGGACGGGCGACAGGTGCCGGCTGGGGGATGAAGCTCACGACCGTTTCCTTCATGTGCTGCGCAGTTTGCGCAATATTCCTGCGCGCCCGTTTATGGTGCAACGCCGAAACGGTCAATCACCCCCGGATGTCACGAACTGTCATGGCGTCGTCGTCGCATCGGCGCATCACCTTAGGTGGAGAGCGCCATGACGGTCCGCGGCGCCGCACTCCTGGTCAACCGTGACGAGGTGGTCGTCGGACCCCTTCATTCCAACGTCGACCTCCGAGGCGCCGATTTAGACGTCCGTGTTGGTTTCACCGGCCTGGCACTCGCCAACCACAGGGCCAGCGCTGAACTGGACGCAACGTCAAGGATTCGCGGCTCGTCTGGTGGATGCCCCGCTCGCGTGCTCCCATCAGCGTTTCATCGGCATGGTCGACCGGGGCTCCCTGAAGGCCGTTGCACCGCCATCCCCTCGCGCGAAGGGCGACCATCGTCTTCGGTCACGAAACCGAGGCGACCATGCCGAAAAACGAAGTCGGCGCGGTGGATGCGCTGATTTTCGAAGCAGCGACGCCGTGACCGTCCGGCACCGGATCCGCCGCGGCGGGCCTGCCCGCTTGACCGGGGTCGCCGCGCCTCCTTATGTCGCTCCCCATGCTGAGGCAGATCGTCATCCACCCCGATGTGCGTCTCAAGACGGTGTGCGACCCGGTCGACAGCGTCGATGACGGCGTGCGCAAGCTGATGACGGATATGCTGGAGACGATGTACGACGCGCCCGGCATCGGCCTCGCCGCGCCGCAGGTCGGCGTCAACGCGCGGGTCATCGTGATGGACTGCAGCCCGCGCGAGAAGGACGCCGACGGCAATCCGGCGCCGGCCCAGCCGATGATGATCGCCAATCCCGAGATCACCTGGGCCTCGGACACCCTCGCCACCTACGAGGAAGGGTGCCTGTCGATCCCCGACTACTATGCCGATGTCGCACGGCCCGAGGCGGTGCATGTGCGCTGGATCGATTTCAACGGCGCCGAGCAGGAGGCCGATTTCAGCGGCATCTGGGCGGTCTGCATCCAGCATGAGATCGACCACCTGAACGGCAAGCTGTTCATCGACATGTTGAGCCCGATGCGCCGACGCCTCGTCACCGAGAAGATGAAGAAGCTGAAGCGCGAGCGTGCCCGCCGCGCGGCCGAGGGCGCCAGCTAGGCGCGGTGGGGGCGCGATGCGCGTGGTCTTCATGGGCACGCCCGACTTCGCCGTGCCGGTGCTTCAGGCATTGATCGCGGCGGGCCACGCCATACCGGCCGTCTACACCCAGCCGCCGCGTCCGGCCGGGCGCGGGCGCAAGCTGACGCGCTCAGCCGTTCATCGCGCGGCCGAGGACGCGGGCATCGAGGTCCGGACACCCGGGCGCTTTCGCGAGGCGGCGGTGATCGACGGGTTCCGGGCGCTGGCGCCCGATATCGCCGTCGTCGTCGCCTATGGCCAGATCCTGCCGCAGGCGGCGCTGGACGTGCCGCCGCTCGGCTGCCTGAACGCCCATGCCTCGCTGCTGCCGCGCTGGCGCGGGGCCGCGCCGATCCAGCGCGCGATCATGGCGGGCGATGGCGAGACCGGCGTCTGCGTCATGCGGATGGAGGCAGGGCTCGACACCGGCCCCGTTCTGGCCCGCGATCGCATGGCGATCGGCCCGGCGGATACAGCCGGCAGCCTGCACGACACGCTGTCGGCGATGTCTGCGCGGCTGATGGCAGCGACCCTGTCCCGCTTGGCCAACGGCCCGGTCGCAACCGAGCCGCAGCCCGAACACGGCGTCACCTATGCCGCCAAGATCGAGAAGACCGAGGCGCATATAAGTTTCGACCAGCCCGCGGCCGTCGTGTCGGCGCATATCCGCGGCCTCAGCCCCTTTCCGGGCGCCTGGGCCGAGATCGCCGGCGAGCGCGTCAAAGTGCTGATGGTCGAGCGGGCGCCGCATGACCCGCCCGCCGGAACCCTCGCAGGCACGGTGCTGGACGACCGCCTGACCGTTGCCTGCCGCGAGGGCGCGCTGCGTCTGACGCGGCTGCAGCGCGCCGGCCGTGGCGCGCAGGACGCCGAGGAGATGCTGCGGGGCTTCGCCGTGCCCGCCGGCACGGTCCTTGGCTGATCCGGGGTTCGGATACCGCTACAGCTCCGCGTTGAGGGCGTCGGCCATCTCGGCCAGCGACCGGGCCCGGCGGTCGAGATCCGCAAGCTCATTGGCCGGTGCCGCGCCCGCCAGCGCCGCCCGACGGCTCGCTGTCGCTCGCGAGGCCCGGCGCATCAGCGCGACGTTGCGGCGGGCGCCGGTCGTCACCTCGCCGAGCGTTGACTGCGGCAGCCGGCCCTGCACCACGCGCGAGCGTGTCGCCGCGAGCGTGCCACGCGTCTCGCCCAGCACGGCGCGGGCAGCCTCGACGGCCGCCGCCGCCTCCGAGGTCGTCTTGGCCACACCGCCGGACCCGAGAGGCGCCTCGAGCGCGGCGGTCCAGTCGGCCAGTCGGCGCTCTGCCGCCGTCTGCCCGGGCTCCGCAATGCGGACGGGTGCGTTCGTCGTGGGCGTCGCCGGCGCACAGCCGATCACGGCGGCAAGGCCGGAGGCAGCTATCGCCATGAGCACTGCTACGCCCCAGCTCGACCGCCGCAGCCTCGCGCCTTGCCGCGTCGCGGAGATCGTCATCGGCGTCGGCGTCGGCATCGGCCGTCAGACCCCGATGCAGAGATACTTCAGCTCGAGATACTCCTCGATGCCGTGCTTCGATCCCTCGCGGCCCAGGCCGGACTGTTTGACGCCGCCGAAGGGCGCCACCTCGGTCGAGATGATGCCCGTGTTGACCCCGACGATGCCGCTCTCCAACCCCTCGGCCACACGCCAGACGCGGCCGAGATCGCGGGCATAGAAATAGGAGGCGAGGCCGAACACGGTCGCGTTGGCGAGCCGCAGCACCTCGTCCTCGCTCTCGAAACGGATCAGGGGGGCGACCGGGCCGAAGGTCTCCTCGCGGGTGATCAGCGCATCGGCCGGCACGCCCGTCATCAGCGTCGGCTCGAAGAACAGCCCGCCCCGCTCGTGGCGCTTGCCGCCCAGGATCACCGCGCCGCCATGGGCCTTGGCATCGGCGATATGCGCCTCGACCTTCTCCAGCGCCGCTTCCTCGATCAACGGGCCGATCTTGGCGCCTTCGTCGAACCCGTCACCGACGGTCAGCGCCGCGACCGCCGATTTCAGCTTCTCGGCGAAGGCGTCGTACACGCCGGCCTGGACGTAGATGCGATTGGCGCAGACGCAGGTCTGCCCGGCATTGCGGAACTTGCAGAGGATCGCGCCCTCGACCGCGGCATCCAGATCGGCATCGTCGAAGACGATGAAGGGCGCATTGCCGCCGAGCTCCAGGCTCATCTTCTTGATGGTGTCGGCCGACTGGCACATCAGGATGCGGCCGACCTCGGTCGAGCCGGTGAAGGTGATCTTGGCGACCTTCTCGCTGGCGGTGAGCGCGCCGCCGATCGCGGGCGCATCGAGCCCGGTGACGATGTTGAGCACGCCGGGCGGGATGCCGGCCTTCTCGCCCAGAACGGCGAGCGCGGTGGCGCTGAGCGGGGTCAGTTCGGCGGGCTTCACGACCACGGTGCAGCCTGCGGCCAGCGCGGGGCCGACCTTGCGGGTGATCATCGCGTTCGGGAAGTTCCAGGGCGTGATCGCGCCGACCACGCCGACCGGCTGCCGGATGACGACCAGGCGCTTGTCGGCCTGATGCCCTGGGATGGTCTCGCCATAGATGCGCTTGGCTTCCTCGGCGAACCACTCGATGAAGCTGGCGCCATAGGCGATCTCGCCTTTCGCCTCGGCCAGCGGCTTGCCCTGTTCTGCGGTCAGCAGCCGGCCGAGATCGTCCTGAGCGGCCATCATCAGCTCGTACCAGCGGCGCAGGATGGTCGCGCGCTCTTTCGCGGTCTTAGCGGCCCAGGCGGGGCCGGCGCGGTGCGCGGCGTCG
>JBCCSW010000012.1:0-22879 GCA_039199465.1 Pseudomonadota bacterium | reverse complement strand
GTTTGCTGCCTGTGAGTGGAACCTAGCGAGCGGTGCCTGGACCCCATGTGTCGTGTGGCACAGTTTGGGACGGATTCAGTCCGGAATGCGGCGGTGCCCTCTTTCGGCGGGCGCGCTGCCCCGCTCAGCCGGCGGCACGCTCCGCGGCGAGGACGTCCATCAGGTCGGCCAGGCCAGGCATGACCGGGTTCGCCTTCATCGAGGACGCCGCCAGCGCCGCCTGGGCCAGTGCGGCGTCGTCGACGGCGTGATGGCCCATGTCGCGGAGGCTTGGCAGGCCATGCCGTCGGCTCCAGTCGGCAAGAGCGGGTAGCGCGGCATCCGGGTCGACGGCGAGCGCTGCGGCGATCGTCGATCTGATCTCTCGGATGCGCCCGCGCGCGGGGTCATCGCGCATGATCCGCTCGTTCATCGCCAGGACGAAGGGCAGCAGGCGACCGCAGATCGCGCCATGCGCAGCGCCGGTCCGCCCGCCCAGCACGCCCGCGAAGCCATGCACCGCGCCGAGCCCCGCATTGGCGAGCGCCAGACCGCCGCAGAGGCTGACCCAGGCCAGCGTGTCGCGGGCGCCCGCGTCTTCGCCCCGCATCAACCGCGTCAGCGCGCCGATGCCCGCGGGGATCGCGGGCGCCACCAGTGCGTCGGTCAGCGCATTGGCCCGCGAGGAGATCCAGGGCTCGATCACTTGCGTCAGCGCGTCGAGGCCGCTGGCCAGCGTAACCGCAGGCGGCGTGCCGTCGGTCAGGGCCGGATCGATGATGGCAACAGCAGGCAGCAGGCGCCGGTCGCGCAGACTGACCTTGCGCCGATGGTCGGGCATGCCGATGACCGCGTTGCGCGTGACCTCGGCCCCGGTGCCCGCGGTGGTCGGGATCGCGACCAGGGGCAGCGGTTCGGCCGTCAGCGGCGCGCCTTTTCCCACGACCTCGAGATGGTCGAGCGGGTCGCCAGGGGCAGGCGCGAGCCCCGCGACGGCCTTCGCCAGATCGATCGCCGCACCGCCGCCGAGGCCGATGACGACATCGGGGCGTGCCCGGCGGGCGGTGGCGAGCGCCGCGGTCAGCATCTCGATATCAGGCTCGCCGGTGGCGGCGATCTCGGTTACCTCGCGGCCGGCCGCCTCCAGCGCGTGGATCAGCCAGGCTGCTCGCTGGCGCCGCCGGCCATGGACCAGCAGGACATGGGCGCCGAGGCGGCCGATCCGCTCGGGCGCTTCGGTCGCCCGGCCCCGGCCGAACAGGATTTCGCCCGCAGTGGCGAAGGCAAAGGGGCGAAGCGACGGCGGCACGCCGCCTCCGGACGCATCGTCAGGCATGGCGCCGCCCGCGAACCCCGAAGAACGCCGCCGTCATGTCTCAGGCGAGCGTTCGGGTGAACAGCGCCATCGTACGCGACCAGGCCAGCGCTGCCGCCTCTGCGTCATATCGGGGCGTCGAGTTGTTGTGGAAGCCGTGCCGCGTGCCTGGATAGTCGTGCATCACGAAGGTCTTGCCGGCCGCGGTCAAGGCGTCCTGATAGGGCGCGCGGGTGGCATTCACGCGGGGGTCGTCCTCGGCATAGTGCACGACGAGCTCCGCCTCGATGCGGGGCACATCGGCCGCCTCGGGCGCGGTGCCGTAGAAGGGCGCGCCCGAGATCAGCTCGGCCCCCATCTCGACGGCCAGGAAGTTCACGACCGCCCCGCCGAAGCAGAAGCCCGTCGCGCCAAGCCGGCCGTTGGACAGCGGATGCGCCTTCAGAAAGCGTGCCGCGTTCAGCATGTCGACCATGATCAGGCCGCGGTCGAGCTGGCGCTGCATCGCCCGCCCGTCGTCGTCATTGCCCGGATAGCCGCCGAGCGGGGTCAGCGCGTCCGGCGCGAAGGCCAGAAAGCCCGCGACCGCGGCGCGGCGGGTCACATCCTCGATATGCGGGTTCAGGCCGCGGTTCTCATGCA
The DNA here is from genome assembly GCA_039199465.1 of Pseudomonadota bacterium. Taxonomy (GTDB): domain Bacteria; phylum Pseudomonadota; class Alphaproteobacteria; order Rhodobacterales; family Rhodobacteraceae; genus Thermohalobaculum. The sequence goes on along the minus strand of JBCCSW010000012.1, from coordinate 20,943 downwards.
CGACCAGCACGGCGGGAAACGGCCCATCGCCGGCCGGCCGGGCGAGATAGCCGCGCATGCCCCCGTCCGGCGCATTGCCGCCTGGCGAGCGATAGGTCTCGTAGGTCTGGGTGATCCGCTCGTCGGTGAAGGAGATCTGCTGCGCCTTGGCATAGTTCGGCAGCAGCGCCTCGGCCATGGCGAGGCCCGAGACGCTGCCGACGATCCCGAGCGCCGCGGCGCGCTGCAGGAACTCCCGCCGGTCCATCCGGCCGTGGCAATAGTCGTCGTAGAGCCGATAGATCCGTGGGTCGATCTCGTCACTGCCCATGGTGTGTCCTCCTGCCAAGGCTGGGGCGGCCGGCGCGGTCGGGCGCGACGCCTCGGCCCAAGCCTAACCGGCATCCGCTGGTTGTGCCCGTCTAGAATGCGACCGTTCTGTCAGCTGCCCTGGCCGGCGGTAACCAGCAGCACCACGCCGGTGACGATGGCCGCGATCCCCGCCAGTCGAAGCGGGCCGAGCGCTGCATCGCCGATCACCGCATCGAAGATCGAGAGCAGCATGATCACGCTCGCCGTCACCGTCGCGTAGGCGAGGCTGAGCGGCAGGAAGCGGACCGCAAGCAGGAAGGAGCCGAGCAGGAGCGCGAGCGAGATCCCGCCGAGCCAGGCCAGCGGATTGGCGAGCAGCGACAGCGCGACGGCAACCGGCGAGCCGGGCTCGACCGCTCGAACCGCGTGGCGGAGCGCGATATTGGCCGTCACATTGGCGCCGATCGCGACGGCAATGGCCACATAGCCGAGCCAGGTCACGACGGCGCGTCTCGTCGTCCGGCCAGCAGCGTCGCGAGTGCAAGCGCCGCCAGGATCGCGATCACCGGGATCGAGGGGAAGTGATAGCGATCGCCCACCACGATCACCGCGTGAACGGCCGTCAGATAGGCCCAGCCGGCGAGCACCGGGTGGAAGGCCGCGCCGAACAGCCCCTCGCGCCGGATCAGCAGCACGGTGCCGGCAAGCGCCTCGATGAGCACCGCATACCAGAAGCCCGAGGCCAGCACCTTGAGCGCCGTGATCCCGATCTCGCCGATCGGTGCCAGCCCCTCGCCGTTCCAGACGACAGCGATGGTCTGGCCGCGGTGGAGCAGCACCGCCTTCCAAGCCGTTCGGGCGATGAAGGCGCCGGGTTCTTCCAGGATGTAGCCGACGACCTCGGCCTTCAGCGCCTCGTCCCGCGTGATCTCGTCCATCCCGTGGGTCCAGGCGGGCAGGGGCTTGTAGGTGCCGGATGTGCCGGGGTGATTGCCCATCCAGAGGTTGGGGCCGAGATTCGTCGACACCAGCACCGGCTTGCCCAGCACGGCCGCGTTGCGCGCCGTCCAGGGCGCGAGCACCGCGATGATCGTGATCAGCGTGACCGCGGCGCCGAGGCCGAGCGACCGCCACGCGGCGGGCCGGGCATAGATCCGTGTGGCACCAAGGACGATGGGCAGCAGCAGGGCGATGGGCCGGATGTAGCAGGCGAGGCCCAGCAGCACGCCGGCCCCGACCCAGGGTAGCCAGCCGCGCCAGCCGGGGCCGCCGGCATGGATGAAGGCGATCCAGCCGGCCAGCATGGCGGCCAAGAACACGGCCTCGGCCGCCACCAGCGAGGTGTACATGATCAGGCTCGGCCAGGCGGCGATCAGCCCGGCCGCGATCAGGCCCGCGCGCATGCCGAAATACTCGCGCGCAAGCACGAAGACCTGGCCGATGAGGGCGATCGACAGCACGCATTGCAGGGCTACGAGCGGCACGAAGCTGCGCGTGTCGAACAGCCACCACAGCCCGGCCAGCAGCGCCGGCATGCCGACCGACCAGTAGGCGCCGGGCCGGTCTGGCTCCAGCCCATAGACGCCGTGGTCGATCAGGTTGGTCGCATAGATCACATAGGCCGCGCCGTCCGAGATCGGTATCACCGGCACGGCAGCCGCCCAGGCAACCCTGAGCAGCGCGCCGCCCAAGACGATCACGGCCAGCACAGTGGGCCAGCGAGCCTCGGCACTGTCGAGCCAGGCGGCAGCGCGCTCCAGGGCAGCGGTCATCCGACCATCCTGCTCGCCAGCACGATCAGCACGAGGCACAGCACCCCGCAGCCATGGCTGATCGGGTCGCGCACCGCGAAGATGACGGGGTCATCCGGCACCTCGCGGCGATGGGCCAGAAGCCAGAGGCGCGACAGCCAGAACAGGATCACGAAACAGACGGCCCAGAGCAGCTCGGGCCGGGCATAGAGCGACAGCACCTCGGGATCGTTGATGTAGAGCGCCATGATGATGACCGAGCAATAGCCGGCACCGACGCCCAGCATGGTCAACAGGGGCGCATCGCGGCCGGCATAGCCGCGCCCGGCGCGCAGATCGCTGGAGGAGGCAGTCTCGATCGGCAGATCCGAGAGCCGCTTCAGGAAGCCGAGGCTGGTGAAGAAGAAGATCGAGAAGGCCGCCAGCCAGTCCGAGATCGCGATGGCGGTGGCGACGCTGCCGAGCACGATGCGAAACAGGTAGAGCAGCGCGAGCAGCATGACGTCGGCAATCGCGACGCGCTTCAGATACAGCGAATAGGACAGCGTGATCGCGATATAGGCAATGAGCGCCGCAAACACCGCCACTCCGCCCGCTGCGAGGCCGATCAGCAGGCCCGCGCCGATCAGGCCGGAGGCCCAGACGATCCCCTCGCGCGGGGCGATCAGGCCAGCCGCCAGCGGGCGATGCCGCTTGGTCGGATGGACACGGTCATTGGCGAGATCCAGCAGGTCGTTGACGAAATACGTGCCGGAGGCGCAGAGCCCCATCGCCAGGAACGCGGTCAATGCCAGCGACCAGGCGACCGGATCGGTGTAGCTGTGCGACAGGAACAGCGGCGCGAACAGCAGCGCGTTCTTAGCCCATTGATGCACCCGCATCGCCCGCAGCAGCGTGCCAGCGCCGGCCCCCGGCCGTGCGATCCAGTGCGCGACGTCGACGCCGTCGCTGAGACGTTGGGCGTCTGCGGCGCCGCGGGCCACGACATGGGCCCGCCCGGCCGAAGACCAGACGGCGCGGTCGGCGGTGCTGTCGCCGAGATAGTCGAAGGCGGCGTCGCCGAGCGTCTCCCGGATCGCCTCCGCCTTGGCGCGGCCCTTGAGGTTGCGCCCGTCTTCCGAGGCCAGGACCAGGTCGAACAGGCCCAGATGCGTCGCGACCGCGTCCGCCACTTTGCGGTCGGCGGCGGTTGCCAGGATCAGGCGCCGCCCGCGGGCATGTTCGCCACGCAGCCAGTCCAGCACCTCGGCCCGGAAGGGCAGGGTGGCGGGATCGATCCGGGTGTGATCGGCGCACCAGGCCTTGGCCGAGGCGATGCCGGACGTGAAGGCGCCAGCCATCCCGCCCCAAGCAGCCGGCCCCCCTTTGAGGGCCAGCAGGCACTGCTCCAGAAACATGTCGCCCGCGATCAGGGTGCCGTCGAGATCGACGACCAGCGGCCTGTCGCCCGTGCCGACTGCCTCAGGCATCGCTGCCCATCCCCTTCATGCCCCTCGCCGCCTAGAAGCCATCTGGCGGCACGGTGGTCAAGGCGGGCCCTGCGCGCGGGGGTCTTGGCGATGCGCGGCGACATCAGCCGCAGCCGCATGGCCGGCCGTGCTAGCCGGGCATCTTCCAGGTCGCCGTCGCGTGCGCCGAGAGCTTGCCGGCGGCATCGACGGCGCGGCTTTCCATGAAGGCCATGCTCCGGCCGCGGCGCAGAAAAGCGCCCTCGACCGTGACCGTGCCGGCCCCGATCGGGCGCATGTACTGGATCTTCATCTCGACGGTCGCGCCGGGCCCGGCCACTTTGTTCACCAGGTGGCCCATCGAGATGTCCATCACCGTCGCCAGAACCCCGCCATGGAGCGAGCCCTGCGGGTTGAAGCCCATCTCGGACGCGTCGAAGGTGATGCGGCAGACCTCCTTTTCGGCGTCCGGCGCGTCCTCGGGCAGGTAGGCGGAGTCGAGGTCCCAGAGACGCGCGATGACGAAGCGCTCGAACAGTTGCTCGTGCTCGGCGAGCGCCTTCTCGCAGCGGGCGCGGGCCGCCGCGGCATCGACCCGGCGCGGTGGGGTGCCGTCGGCCATCGCCGGCCTCAGGCGCCGATGAAGTTGGGCTTGCGCTTCTCCATGAAGGCGCGGCGGCCCTCGATATAGTCCTGGCTCTCGAAGCAGGCGGTGACCTTCGCGGCGCAGGCGTCCAGATCGGCCTCGGCCCGGTCCTTGACCGCCTCGCCGATGACGAACTTGACCGAGTTCACGGTCATCGGCGCGTTGGCGGCGATCGTCTCGGCAAGGGCCTCGGCGGTGGCCGCCACGTCATCGGCCGGCACGACGCGGTTCACCAGGCCCATGATCCGCGCCTCCTCGGCATCGAAACGGCGGGCGGTAAAGAAGATCTCTTTCGCGAAGGCCGGGCCGACCACGTTCACCAGCCGCTTGATGCCGTCATAGCCATAGCCGAGGCCGAGCTTGGCGGCCGGGATGGCGAACTGGCTGTTCTCGCCGCAGATGCGGATGTCGCAGCACACCGCCAGTGCCACGCCGCCACCGACGCAGAAGCCGTCGATCTGGGCGATCACGGGCTTCGGAAAACTCGCCACCTTGTCATAGCAGCGCTTGGTGGCCGCGTTGTAGTGGGCGACCCCCTCTTTCGTGGCGCGCTCGCTCTCGAATTTCGAGATGTCCGCGCCCGAGACGAAGGCCTTACCGCCGGCGCCCGACAGGATCAGGATGCGGACCGTGGGGTCGGCCGCATAGGCGTCGAGCAGCGCCTCGACCGCCTCCCACATCTCCAGACTGACGGCATTCCGCTTCTCGGGCTGATTGAAGATGATGCGGGCGATGGCGCCGTCGCGCTCGGTCAGGATCTTGGTCGTGCCCAACACGGGCGTGTCGGTCGCGGCATCGGTGGTCGCGGCAGCGGTGCTCATCAGGGCTCCCCGTTTTCCCGGTGTGGTGGTTGTCTGGTCGTCGTCTGGTGGTTCAGATCGTGCCGGCGTCGCGGAGCGCGGCGATATCCCCCGCGCTGTAGCCGAGTTCGGACAGGATGCTGTCGGCATGCTCGCCACAGCGCGGCGGCGGTGCGGCGATGGTGCTCGGCGTCCGGCTCATATGGATCGGCTGGCCGATCAGCTTGGTGTCGCCACGCTCGTGGCTGGTGACCGGCTGGGCCAGCCCAAGATGGCTCACCTGCGGATCGTCGAATACCCGGCCGATATCATTGATCTCGCCCGCTGGCACGCCGGCCTCGTTGAAGCGCGCGATCCAGACGGCGGTGGTCTCCTTGATCGTCTCGGCCTCGATCTCGGCGTTGAGCGCGTCGCGGTTCTCGCTGCGGTTCGCGGCTTTTTCGTAGGCGGGCGTGTCGATCCAATCCTCGCGGCCGAGCGCGCGGGCAAAGCGCTGCCAGATCACCTCGCCCGCGACGGCGAGGTTCATGTAGCCGTCGGCCGTTCGGAACACGCCGGTCGGGATCGAGGTCGGATGGTTGTTGCCGGCCTGTTTCGGCACCTCGCCATCGACCAGGTAACGCGCGCCCTGGAAGTCGAGCATGAAGACCTGCGCCTGCAACAGCGAGGTTTGCACCCATTGGCCGCGGCCCGATTTCGCGCGCTCCAGCAGCGCGACCAGGATGCCCTGGGCGCAGAAGATCCCGGCGCAAAGATCGGCGATCGGGATGCCGACGCGCATCGGTCCCTCGCCCGGCGCCCCGGTGATCGACATCAGCCCGCCCATGCCCTGGGCGATCTGGTCGAAGCCCGGGCGCGCTTTATAGGGCCCGTCCTGCCCGAAGCCCGAGATCGACGCATAGACCAGGCGCGGATTGGTGCGGCTCAGGGTATCGTAGTCAATGCCGAGGCGCGCTTTCACATCCGGCCGGAAGTTCTCGACGATCACGTCCGCGCGGTCGGCCAGACGGCGGAAGACCTCGCGGCCCTGTTCGCTCTTGAGATCAAGGGTCAGCGACTGCTTGTTCCGATGCAGGTTCTGGAAGTCGGGGCCGTGACGCGGGCCGCCGAGTTGTGCGCCCTCGCCTTTTTCCGGCATTTCGATCTTCACGACATTGGCGCCCCAATCGGCGAGCTGGCGCACGCAGGTGGGCCCCGAGCGCACGCGCGTGAGGTCTAGGACGAGCAGATCGGTCAGCGCTTCCGAGGCCGGCGGCGTTCGGGTCGCGAGGCCCATGGCGCGACTGTGGCCGGCGTCATCCATGATGTCTCCTCCGCTCGCGTCGTGGCTTCTGTCCCGAATTGCTGTATCCCAAATGCTGAATGTTGACAATCTGCGCCCAAGCGAGTGTTCTGCGAAGTGATGGCAGAGGGTGAGAACTTCGTGGGCGGCATGGTCGTGCAACGGCGTCGCGAGACGCTGGCCGAGACCGTGTGCCACGAGATCCAGGACCTCATCGTCTCGGGCGAGATCGCGGCTGGCGACAAGCTCAACGAACTCAGCCTCGCCGGCCGGCTCGATGTCAGCCGCGGCACGGTGCGCGAGGCCGTCCGCAGCCTGGCGCAGTCGGGGCTGATCGAGCTCGTCTCGAACCGTGGTGCCTTTGTCAGGCGGATTTCGGACGACGAGGTGCGCGATCTCTATGATTTGCGCGGGGCGATCTTCGCGCTGGCCTGCGCGCGCGTCGCCCGCCAGCAGGCCGCGGCGCCCGATCCGGATCTGGTCGCATCGCTGAACGACAATCTCGCCGCGATGCGCACAGCCCATGCCGAGGACGACAAGGCCGCCTATTACCGCCTCAACATCGCCTTTCACGCCCTGCTGATGCGCGCTGCAGGAAACTCCCGGGCGCGCGCGATCTATGACGGGCTGGTGAAGGAGATGCATCTCTTCCGGCGCCGTGGGCTGAGTTTCGCCACCAACATCGCGCGATCCATCGACGAGCACACCGCCATCGTCGATGCGGTCAGCGCAGGAGACGAGGAGGCCGCGCGCGCCGCCGGCCAGCGGCACATCGAATGCGGCCAGGCCCGTTTCATGGCGACGCGGAAGGACGAGCAGGGGAGCTGACATCGGGCCGTGCCGCGCACGGCGCCAACGACCCGTCTGCGAGACGACGGGCGCATCGTCTGGGAAGGCCCCGACAACCCCCCGATCCGACAACGAGGGGGCCGGGGAGACAAAAAAGGGAGGAAGACCACATGACAACGACACTCGATCGCCGCCGCTTCCTGGCGGGCACCACCGCGGCAGCCGGCGCGTTCGCCCTGCCGGGCCTCGGTCGCGCCGAGGATGCTTTCCCGGCCGAGACGCTGAACGTCGTCACCCATGCCGGCCCGGGCGGCGGCACGGACATCACCACCCGGATGATGATGCTGCGCGGCCGGCGCGTGTTCAAACAGGACATGGTCGTCGTGAACAAGCGCGGGGGCTCGGGCGCGGCCGCGCTGATGTACACGAACGGCCAGGCGCGCGACGGCTATACCTTCATGACGATCACGCAGAGCCACATCTTCCAGATCGTTCAGAACAAGGTGCCGCTGACGATGGACAATCTGGTCGGTCTGGCCCGCGCCACCGACGACCCGACCATCGTGACCGTGCCGGCCGACAGCCCGATCAACACCCTCGACGATCTGGTGAAGGCCTCGAACGAGCAGGACGGCCTGAAGTGGGGCACCACCTTCGCGGGCGGCGCCGACCATGTCGGCATCCATAACTTCGCGAAGAAGGCCGGAGGGATGCCCTACACCATCGTGCCCTTCAAAGGCGGCGGCGACATCGTCACCAACTTGGTCGGCGGCAATGTCGACGCGGCGATCCTCAACTTCGCCGAGGGCGAGAGCCAGTACGGTTCGGGCGAATTGAAGCCGATCGTGGCGCTGGCCAACAACCGTATCGGCGGCCTGCCGGACGTCCCGACCGCGAAGGAACTGGGCGTCGAGGCGCTGGCCTCAACCGTGCGCGGTTTCGCGGTGCTGGACGGGGTGGCCGACGATCGCATGACGGCGCTGTCAGACGGGCTGGTCGCCGCGATGGAGCATTCGGTCTATCAGGGCTATCTGGCCAATGGCGGCATGGCTGGCGACAGCGTGGTCGGCATCGATGGCTGGAATGCGCATATCGACCGCCTGGCGGTCGAGAGCGAGACGGCGCTCAAGGAACTGGGCCTGCTCTGAGGATGGCGGAGACCAGCGATCCGGACCGGCCCGCCGATCTGGGCCGGCTGCCGCGCGACTTGGGGGTGGGGATCGCGATCCTCGCCTTCTGCGCGGTCGCCTACGTCATCACCCTTGGGTTCGACGAGGCGCCGGCGGCGCTGGCCCAGAATGTCCAGCCGGCGACCTTCCCGCGCATGGTGATCGGCGTCATCACGGCGATGACGCTGCTGATGATGGCGCTCGGTCTCGGCCAGCCGTCGCGGCGCAAGGCGCTGCCGGCGCTGATGGTGCCCGTCACCGGCGCCATGATGCTGGGCTTCGTGCTGGCCTTCGACACGCTAGGCGCGTTCGAGGCGATGGTCCTTTTCGCGTTGGTGATGCCGGTCCTGTGGGGTGCCCGAAATCCGGTGGCTCTGATCGGCTTCGCCCTGTTGTTCCCGTTCGCGGTCTATCTGGTCTTTGTCGGGGCGCTGGGGCTGTTCTTCGAGCCCGGGGTGGTCTTCGACGTGCGCAAAGGCCTGTTTTGATCCCAATGCGCTGCGTGGCCGAGGCCAGCGCGCGCCGGAGACGCCCATGGATCCCTTCCTGACGGCCCTGTCCAGCTTCGCCGATCCGTATCTGCTGATGGTCGTGCTGATCGGCACGCTCGGCGGCGTTCTGGTCGGCGCGATGCCTGGGCTCAGCTCGACCATGGCGACGGCGTTGCTGCTGCCCTTCACCCTGACCATGGAGCCGATCCCGGCCATTGCGCTGCTGTCGGCGCTGTACTGCGCCGGCACCTTCGGCGGCTCGATCACCGCGATCCTGGTGAACGCGCCGGGCGCGCCGCCGGCGGCTGCCACGGCCTTCGATGGCTATCCGCTGGCGCAGAAAGGCTTCGCAGGCAAGGCGCTGGGCCTCGCTGCCGTATCCTCGGTCGTCGGGGGTATCTTCTCGGTGCTGGTGCTGCTGGTCGCGGCGCCCCTGCTCTCGCGCGTGGCCTATAATTTCGGCCCGCCCGAGTACTTTGCGCTGGCGCTTTTCGGGCTGTCGATGCTGGCGACCATCTCGGGCGAAAGCGCGCTGAAGAACCTGATCGGCGGCGCGCTTGGCGTCCTGCTCGCCACCGTCGGCATGGACTTCACGACGGGTGTCGACCGCTTCACCTTCGGCATGTGGGAGCTGTCGGAGGGCATCCACTTCATCCCCGTGATGATCGGCCTGTTCGCCGGTGCCGAGTTCATGAAGCAGGCCGGCAAGCTCGACATGAAGAAGATGCGCGTCGCGATGGATGCGATGCTGCTGCCGAGCATGGCCGAGATCAAACGCTGTGGCGGCACGATCGCGCGAAGCTGCGGCATCGGCTCGTTCATCGGCCTGCTGCCGGCCGAGGGCGGCACCGTCGCCGCGATGATCGGCTATAACGAGGCCAAGCGCTGGGCCAAGGACAAGTCGGGTTTCGGCAAGGGCGACATCCGCGGCATCGCGGGCCCCGAGGCGGCAAACAACGCCGCGACCGGTGCCGCCATGGTGCCGACGCTGGCCTTGGGGATCCCCGGCAGCGCGACCACGGCGATCATCCTGGGTGCGCTGGTGGTGCATGGCCTGCGGCCGGGGCCGCATCTGTTCACCGAGCAGCCGACGCTGCTCTACTCGATCTTCCTGGCGATGCTGCTGGCGAATGTCGCCTTCGGGATCTTCGGCTTCATCGGCGCCAAGCTGTTCGCCCGGATCACGCTGATCCCGGTCGAGTATCTCTGGCCCGCGGTCTTCATCCTGGCCTGCATCGGCTCCTACGCGTTGGAGCAGGCAGTGCTCGATGTCTGGATCATGGTCGCCGCCGGGCTGATCGGCTTCCTGCTGATGCGCTATGGCTTCTCGCCAGCGCCGATCATCATGGGCCTCATCCTGGGTGAGCTGGTCGAGAGCAGCCTGAAGCAGTCGTTGATCATCTTCGACCACGACTGGACGATGTTCCTTGAGCGGCCCATCGTCGTGACCTTCCTGGCGCTGACGCTCCTGTCGGTCTCGCTGCCCCTGATCGGCACGGCACTGCGAAGCGTCAGGCCGGTGCGCCAGACCTCATGACGTCATCCCATATCCATGAAGGACGGCCGCGGCCCGACACGCCTTCGCGTCGCCGGGCTCTGGTGTCGTCGCCTCATCCGGCGCTCGCGACCTCCTGGCCGAAGCTCAGCCACTCGGCGAAGGCGTCAGGCGGCATCGGTCGCGCGATCGCGAAGCCCTGCATCGCATCGACACCCAATTGACGCAGCACCGCGAGCTGCTCACGCGTCTCCACGCCCGAGGCGGTGATGCTGAGATCCAGCGAGCGTGACATCGTGACGAGGCCGTGCAGCAGCGAGCGGCCGTCGCCGTCCTGGCCGATCTGACCGACGAGGCCGCGGTCCAGCTTCGCCTCCCGCGCCTTGATGGACGAGAGCCCGGCCAGCGAGACCTGATCGCGCCCGAGCCGGTCGATCACCAGCCCGATGCCCGACCGACGCACCTGGTCCAGCGTGCCCATGGCGAGATCGGCGCCCCGCCCGGCGCAGGCGGACTCCGCGACCTCTATCCCGAAACGCGTCAGGGCGACGTCATGCCGTTCGGCCGCGAGGCGCAGACGGTCCGCCAGCCCCTGACGCCTCAGCCCGACACCGTCGACATTGATCGTGATCTGCCGCGGTGCGACGTCCCGCTCTTGCAGCAGGGCGGCCGCCGCTGCGGTCCGGTCGATCACAAGACCCTCGACAGCGTCCAGCAGGTTGCTGCGCTCGGCCGCCGTCAGCGCCGCTTCCGGCGCGATTTCACCAAGCTCGGCGTCGAACCAGCGAAACAGCGCCTCGGCCGCGATCACGCGCCCGTCGGTCGCGTCCACGACGGGCTGCAGCCAGATCTGCAGCGCCGTCGACCCGTCGCCCTCGGCAAGCGCCTTGGACAAGGCGCGGGAAATCTGGGCCTCGCGCTCCGCCGCTGCACGCAGACGGTCGTCGAACAGGGCGAAGCGACCGCGGCCCTCGGATTTTGCGACATAGGTGGCCAGATCGGCATCGGCCAGCAGCCGTCCTGGCGAGGGCTTGGCGCCCGCCGCCCAAAAGGCGATGCCGATCGAGGCGCCGATCTGTGCCCGGCCGGCTGCGGTGTCGATCGGCGCTTTCGCGCTCTCGACGATCGAACCCGCGATGCGCGTTGCCTCGGGCTCGGCCGCCGCACCCTCCCAGAGGATCGCACAGAACTCGTCGCCCCCCACCCGACAGACGGTGCCGGCGCTGCCGATCGCCTCCTCCATCCGCCGGCTGGCGACTTCCAGCACCTGATCGCCCGCCTCGTGGCCCAGCGTGTCGTTCACGCTCTTGAAATGGTCGAGGTCGACATGCAGCGCCGCCACCGCCTCGGCCGGTCGGCTACCACGCCCTTTTTCCGGCCCCGTGCCCGTGCCGAGCAGACCGTCGAGCAGGCGCATCATGCCGCGCCGGTTCAGCGTGCTCGTGAGGGCGTCTTGGAACACCATCCTCTCGGTGTCCTCGCGCTGCGTCTCCAGCCGCCGCTCGGCGCGGAAATGCAGTTGCAGCCCCGCGATGATCGCGACCGCCGCCTGCACGCCGAGCGCCGTCAACAGTGCCTTGAAGGGCACGAAGCCGAGGACGATGGCCGTCACCAGCGCCATCAGGCTACCGATGCCGATCGTCGCCGCGAAGCCGGTGCGCGGGTCGTCCTCGAGCCCGGCTACACAGCGCTCGATCAGGCCCTTTCTTGCGGGCGTATCGGCCGTCTCGTTCGTCGATGATGCTGTTTCGGGAGGCGCTGCCAGGGTTGCAACAGCCCGGTCATGTAGCTGCCGCTCCCGATCCATCGTGTAGCATGCGGCGAGCGCCTCCAGCGCCGCGGAGACGGCCGGCTCGGCCGGATCGACCGCGGCATCCGGCTGCAGCCGCGCCGCTATGTCCTCCAGCGCGGCGCCGGTCGCCTGCAGGGGCGCGACGACCTGTTCCATCCCGTCTGCCGCGGCGTGGGAAACGGCGTCGAACCGCTCGGGGGACGCGAGGCCCCTTTGCAGCAGCCGGGAAAGGGGCGACAGCGCTGCCGCCAGCGGCTCGCGCAGATCGGTGCGCAAGGCCGCCAAGACCGGTGGCACGGCATCGGTGGACAGGTCGTCGACGAGGGATCGGTGCGCCGCACCGATCTCCTGGAGAGCGGCCTCGATGCTCCTGCGATGCTCGTCGAGGTCTTCGGCGAGACCGGTGATCAGCCGCGAGGCGACCGCGTCTAAGGCGAGGCGCCGGCTACCCGCAGTGCCGCTGTCATGCTCGGGCGATCCGGCCGCGGCTTCGGCCGCGTCGAACGCCGCCTCGATATGCTCGATGCGCTGCGCCATCTGGTCCGCCGCCTGCGTCGAGGCCGCCGCAGTCTGCCTGGCCTTGCGCATGGCGACGATCGCCGCGTCGAAAGCCTTCTCCGCCTCTGCACCCACGGGCGGCGGCGCGTCGGCGAGCGTGTCGAGTGCGAGGAGCAGGCCGTCGCTTGCCTTGGCATCCTGCGCCGCAAGCCCCTCGCGCGCCGCCTCGATCGCCGCGGTCAACGCGGCTGATGACCCCGCATCGTTTTCACCGCGGCGCGGAGACAGGCCTTTGCGAATCGTCGCCGTCAACTGGCTCAGTGTCTGCAGCCGATGAGCGATGGCCGACGCTGCCGCCTGCAATTCGGCCCTGCCCAACGCAGGCTGCGGCACCGCTGCCGATCGCTCAGGCCCCGTGCCGACCGCCCTAGCGACCGGCTGGCTGCCTGCCGCACCCTCTTCACGTGTCGTCGTCATGCTCCCGTTCCCCCGACTCGAAAGCTTGTTCCCCAGGTTCAGTAGGCTGAAAGGGTTCCCAACCTATTGGTGAGGGCGAAGCGGTGTCGCAGCGCGATACGCCAGCAGCGGTTAGGGAGAGACTGGGCGATGGGGGCAAGGGTGCTGGCGGTCGATGACAGCAGCAGCATGCGCGCGGCGCTTCGCGAGACGCTTGAGGAACTGGGCCACGACGTTGTGGAGGCTGAGGACGGCCAGGCCGGGCTGGAGGTTCTGGCGGGCGATAGCGTCGACCTCGTCATCACGGATCTCAACATGCCGCGTCTGAACGGTATGGAGTTCATCCGCGCCGTTCGTGCGGATGACCGCCACGCCGGGCTGCCGATCGTCATGTTGACCACCGAGAGCCAGGCGGATCGCATGCGCGAGGGCAAGGCAGCCGGCGCCACTGCCTGGATCGTGAAGCCCTTCAACGAGTTGCAGATCGAGATGCTGTTGCGAAAACTGATCGACTAGCGCGGTTCCCGGCCAACGTGAGTCGTGTCGGAGTTTGCCTTGCAGGCTGCCAATGCGTCCTTCCGCTTTCGGCGGCGTGTTCATTTCGGGGATTTCCAACATGGCAACGTTCTGATTCAAGATCGAAAACCGGGGCGATCTTGCGCAGACGAACCCTGACGGACGCGCAGTGGGCGCGGATCGAGCATCTCGTTCCCTGCAAGCAGAGCGGCAAGCAAGACGACCGGGGCCGGACGGTGTCGGACAACCAGCTCTTCGTGGACGCGATCCTCTGGCTGGCGCGGACGGCAGCGCCCTGTCGCAATCTGCCGCCCGCGTTCGGGAGCTGGCGGGCCGCCCATTGCCGGTTCCGGCGCTGGACGCGCTCGGGTGTCTGGGACGGTTTTTTCAATGCCTTGGCAGTGGAGCCGTGCTTCGAAATCGTGCTGGTCGACGCCATGATTTTTTGGGCCTACGCGGACGTCGCTATTAAAAGGGGGGGGTGTGAAGCTCACGCGATCGGTCGCTCCCGAGGCGGCCTGACGACCAAGATCCATGCGGCGGTCGATGCGCTCGGGCCACCGGTGCGCTTCGAGATCACCCCCGGCCAGTGGGGCGACTGCCCGCAGGCGCGCGACCTGGTCGAAGTGCTCTCATGCGTTGGACACGTCATCGTCGATGCCGACTACGACGCCGACGCTCTGCGCAGCCTCATCGCCGACGACATCGACGCAACGGCGCAGATCAAGCAGAACCCGACCCGCGCCAGCACCAAGCCCATCGATTGGGCGCTCTACCGGGAGCGCCACCTCATCGGGTGCTTCTTCAACCACATCAGACGCTTCCACCGGATCGCACTCCGCTGCCAGAAGACCGCCTCATCGTTCATGGCCTTCGTTGCCCTCGCCTGCGCCAAGACATGGCTCGCCAGAATGGAGTCGCCGCCTAGGGCGACGTTCGGGTGCGTCATGGGCAAATCGGTTTCCATGCCCCTTCGCGCTCGCGCTTTGGTCGCTTTCGATGCGGGCACAATCTGGCGCGCAGGCGCCGGGTTTCCGGCGTGTCGATGTCGTCCTTGATCCGATCGGACGAAGCGTGGTGGGCTACTGACGACCTGGTGCCCAAGCCGCGGGGCGGCAGCACCCGGTCTCGACGCGTCGAGGGGCGCAATGACGAGGCGATCGCGACCTTCGAGGGGGAGCGCGATACGACGGTTCCCGAGCTCTGCGAGCAACCGGGCGCACCCGGGATTGCCAACTCATAATCCGCCTTGTCGCGGTTCTTTCACTGGCGCCGGATCACGCGGACATAAAATCCGGCCACGCCGTCGAGCAGAAACTACCGGATTTCCCGAGCAAGCGCCGCGTCCGGTTCGACGCCCGACTCGACCTCGACCCCGAGCGATTGGTCGCCGGCGACGACACCTGGACCGCGAACAGAATGACCCGAAGCGACGGGCGATATCGGCGCGGCACGCCGCAGCGTATGTGCTTCGCCAACGGCCATCGGAGGACCACCGCGCTGCTCGCAGGCTCAAGCCCGAGCGGGACGGGTCCGCCGATGGTGCTGGACGAAGCGATCGGCGGAGACTGGTTCGAGGTCTACTTCCGTAACGTGTTCGCGTCCGCGCTCCGCCCAGGCGACATCGTCGTCATGGACAACCTCTCCGGCCACAAGCGCGTCGCAGCAATAGAGCTGATCGAAGCGGCCCCTGCCGAGCTGCGCCTCCTGCCGTTCTCAAGTCCCGACCCGAACCCGATCGATACGGTCTTCCCGACGCTGAAGGCCCTCTTGCGCAAGTCCGCCGAACGAACCGTCCAGTGCCTCTGCGGCGCCATAGGCCGCTCTGTCGACCTCATATCGCCGACCGAGAGCGCAAGGGTCTCCGCCACTTCGGGTTGTGAGCTCGAGTGATCGGGAAACGCTTAATGCGCTGCCGAAGGACCGGCTGGCCGCGCGCCGCGACCGGTTGCGTAACAGCCCGAGCTGCTACCGATGACATGACCTGTGGCGCGCGAACGCGTCAGCGATGCGCCGCAGCGTTCCCTGCGCGAAGGATCGCCTCGGCGATCCCCTCAGGCGTCAGCTCCGCTTCTACCGCGCCCGCGCGCATCGCCGCCGCCGGCATCCCATAGACGACGCAGCTCTGCTCGTTCTGGCCAAAACAGCGCGCTCCGGCCTCGCGCATGTTCAGCAGGCCATCCGCGCCGTCACTGCCCATGCCCGTCATGATGATGCCAACCGCGTTGGCCCCCGCGTGACGCGCCACCGAGCGGAACATGACGTCCGCCGAGGGCCGATGGCGGTTCACCAGATCGCCATCGCCGAGCTGCACGCGGTAGGTGGCCCCGCTTCGCACCGCCATCATGTGCCGGTTGCCCGGGGCGATGAGCGCCGTGCCGCGCAGTGCCCGGTCGCCATCGGCGGCCTCGCGAACATGCATGCGCGCCAGCCGATCGAGTCTTTGGGCGAAGGCGCCAGTGAAATGGGCCGGCATGTGCTGCACGATCAGCAAGGGCGGTGCGTCGGCCGGCAACGCTTCCAGCACGACGCGCAGCGCTTCGGTGCCGCCCGTCGATGCCCCGATCGCGACGACGCGGTCCGTCGTCTCCAACATCGCCGAAGCGCTCGCCGTTCGGGATGCGGCCGGCACCCCCACGAGTTCCAGCACCTTCTCGTGCCGCCCGTGCATCGTCCTGGCCGCGCCGAGATGCTCAGTTCTCGCCTGGGCGGCGGCAAGGACGGCGTCTTGGATGCGTATGGCGCTTTCCTCGAAAAAGCGGCGCTGACCGAGCTGTGGCTTCGCGATGATATCGACGGCGCCGGCCTCGAGCGCTGCATCCAGTGTCGCGCTACCGTCGCCGACTAGAGACGAGCACACGACGACCGGCATCGGGCGCTGCGCCATGAGGCGGCGCAAAAACGTGATCCCGTCCATGCGCGGCATTTCGATGTCGAGCGTGATGACATCCGGCAGTTCGTCGCGGATGAGACGTGCCGCGTGCAGCGGGTCGCTCGCGGTGCCCATGACGGACAGGTTCGGGCTGGCTGCGATGATCTCGCTCAGTGCCTCGCGGACCAGGGCGCTGTCGTCCACGATTAAGACGCGGGCGGGGCGGGGCATGTCATCCGGCCTTCATAAAGATCGAGGGGCACAGCATGATCAGGTCGGGATGGCGTGCGCCTCCGGCCTCGGCATGGCCGACCAGCAGATACCCGTTCGGTCGCAACCGTTTGATCACGTTGGCGAGCACGCGCGCGCGGGTCTCGGCCGAGAAGTAGATCAGAACGTTGCGCACGAAGACGATGTCGGCGGCGATCGACGGCAGCTTGTCGTCCTCGGCGAGGTTGCCGATCGTCCAGGCGGCGCGCTTCCGAAGCTCCGGGACGATCCGCACCCGTCCGTCGCCTGACCGCGAGCGCATCAAATACCGCTCGGCCAAGTCCTCCGGAACGCTCGACGCCTCGGCACCCTGATAGATGCCGCGTTGTGCTTCGCTCAGAACGCGGCGCGAGATGTCGGTCCCCACCAGCCGCGTCGCCACGCTGTCGCGCCCTTGTCTGCGCAACGCGTCGACAACCGTCATCAGTGCCGTATAGCCCTCCTGTCCCGTGGAGCAGGCCGCAGACCAGAGCGTGAGGGGCTCGCGGTTCGATGCGCGCTGCTCCAGCAGCGCAGGGACGCCCTTGTCGTTGAGCCAGTCGAACTGGGAACGCTCGCGGAAGAAACTCGTGGTGTGGGTCGTCAGCGCCTCAACGCACCAGCGCTGCTCTCCAGGGTCGCGACCGAGGCGGGCGACATAGGCGGTGAAATCGGCCTCGTTCAGCCCGGTCAGGCGGGCGCCGAGGCGCGCGCGCAGGAAGGCACCGCAGTTCTCGTCAAGCTCAATCCCTGCTCGACGCCGGATCAAGGCCCGGATCGCCTGCTGCGCGCTAGGGTCCGGAAAGGGCAGGGCCCTGGGCTTCAGGCACGATCCCATCTCCGCGGCGGTGCCCAAGGATGCTGTGTCTGAGGCTCGGATGGCGGGTGCGGGCGCGCCCTGCCTCGGGATCGGCGCGCTCGACGGCGTTACAGGCCGCGAGACCCTGTGGCCTTCTGTGGTCGGCGCTCGGCGCGGCTCGGGTTGCCGCGGATGGGTTCTAGCCATGTGCATCCCGGCCGGGCTGCAAGACCGCGCCTAGTGCGGCTTTGTGATCCAACAGCATTGCAAGACCTGAGGCATGGCGAAGGATGCCTTTCAGAACATCGGCCGATGGTCGTGCGCTCGCTGCTTCGGCGCCGCCCTCGCCGTCGGCGATTGCGCCGTCACCGCTTGAGTGCCCTGTCGGGTGGGCGGCACGGCCGGAAAGTTGCTTATCGACGAAGGCCGGTACCGCTTCCAACGCTTCCAAGGGCAGTGCGCGGACGTCCTGCACGCGATCGCAGAGGATGCCAACGGCCTGTCCCTGCCCGTCGGCGCCGTCGATCTCCAAGACAATGATCCGACGTTCCTGTTGCGAGCCAACGTGAGACAAGGACGCGTCTCCGCTGTCGTGGCCAAGAATGTCGTTCGCCGAAGGCGCCGCGCCGTTGTCGTCCATCCATGATGCAGAGGGCTCCGACGCGTTGGGCGACGGCCGGGTCGGGTTTTCCGGTAGTGGGGCGGCATGAGCCTGTGGGTTGCTTGGATGACCAGTCAGGCCCAGTCGATCGGCCAGATCGACCACCGGCACGGACGCACCGCGAAGATCGACGATGCCGCGGAGCCAGCGCGGCGAGGCGGGAAAAGGCAACGGTATCCGAGCCTCGATGATCTCGCGGACGCAATCCACCGTTACTGCGTATTGCTGGCCCGAGAGCACGAATGTCAGGACGGTGAACCCGCCGGTATCCGCGTCATCCTGGATGGTCTCATCGACCGTGGGGTCGAGCCCACGGCCGGATGGGCCGACGGTCTCGCCAGGGGCCGGTGCGGTCGCCGGGCTATGCGCGCTGTGATCCAGCCTGCGGCCGGTCTCGCGCTGCGAGGCATCAGCTGGCATAGCGCTCGAACTCAGCGTCAAGCGCATCCTCCTCGCCGAGGTCCAAAACGACACCGGATTTTCGGTCGCTCATGACAGGCTCGGTAGCCGCCGATCCCGCCCGATCAGGCCCGGTCGCACGTTCCGCCGAGAGCGCTAAATTGGATCCGGCAGTGGTGGCGGGAAGCGTGGCGTTAAGGGACGCGCGATGGGTCATCGACGGATCGGCACCACGATAACCCGCAGAGTCTCTCCGATCGTCTTTGGTGCTCAGGGTGAAGTACCCGATCGTCGTCTCCAGCACCCGAGCCTCCGAGGAGAGGGCGGCGCTCGTTGCAGCGGACTCCTGCGCAGCAGCGGCATTCTGCTGGATCACCGAATCGAGATCGCGGATCGCCCCGTTGATCTGCTCGGCGCCCACGTTCTGCTCGCGGGTCGCGGCCGAAATCTCCTGCACCAGATCGGATGTCCGTCGGATGTTGGGAATGACCGAGTCAAGCATGCGACCGGCTTCGACCGAGACGGTCACGGTCTCGGAGGACAGCGTCGAGATCTCGGCCGCCGCCTGCTGCGAGCGTTCCGAGAGCTTCCTCACCTCCGATGCGACGACGGCGAAGCCTCGGCCATGCGAGCCGGCGCGCGCCGCCTCGACTGCCGCATTCAATGCCAGAAGATCGGTCTGCCGAGCAATTTCCTGAATGATCGTAATGCGCTCAGCGATCTTCTTCATAGCCTCGACGGCGTTGCGCACGGCCGTGCCGCTTGCCTCGGCATCGCTGGCGGCCTGGGTTGCGATGCGTTCGGTCTGACTGGCGTTTTCAGCCGACTGGCGGATGGTCGAGGTCATCTGCTCGACCGCGGCTGAGGCCTCCTGTGCCGCCCCGGCCTGCGACGAGGCACCATTCGACAGCTGATCGGCGGTCGCATTCATCTGTGTGGCGCCGGAGGCAACGCGCTCAGCGCTTTGCGCTGCGTTGCCGATCACATCGCGCAGTTTCCCCACCATGGTGTGGATCGCGTGGCCCAGGCGGTCGCTGTCGGAGCGCGGCGTTACTTGTGCATCCAGATCGCCCTTCGACATCTTCTCGGCCGCCTCCGACATATCGGCGAGATCACGGCGCATCTGTTCGATATCCGTCATCAGCGCGCCGATCTCGTCGCGCCGCGAGGTCGTGCCGGCCACGGTCAGATCGCCCTCGGCCACCGCGGCGATGATGCGTCGGGCATCGGCGAGCCCGCTGCCGATCAGGCGAGAGAGGAGAACGCCGGCACCGATGGCGATCACGAGTGCAACGGCGGCTACGCCGATGATGGTTGCTTCGGCGCGCGCGTTCACCTCGGTCGCGCCCGTAATGCTCGCGTCCATGCTGGCGCGAGCCTCCTGCGCCAGCGCTTCGGCTGCCTCGATCGCGGTGCGGAAGGCGGGGAGCACCTCGGCATTGAGCTGGCGCGTCGCTTCGAACTCGGCGTCGGAGGTCATCAGCTCCATCACCTCACCAACCAGCGGCTGCCATCGTTCCCACGCCTCCAACAGCGCAGGCACCTCGGCGCCGATGGTACCGGCCTCGACTGCCCCCGCCCGGACGAGCTGCGCGTCGAGGGCATCGACCTCCACCTGCATCGCCGCTGCGATGTCGCGCCGCTCGGTGATCGCCGCGGCGAGCAAGAGATCCTTCTCCAGCCGGCGGAGCGCGCGCAGATTGTCGAGGCCGGTGTCGATCGCGTCTTCCTGCGTGATCAGCGCGCCCGCGGTGGGTCCGATGGCGGTCTCCATCTCGATGCGCGTCTCATCCAGCACGCGGTTCATTCGGGCCAGCAGATCGTCGAACACGACCTCGCCCTGGCCGGCGCTGACGGCACGTGCCCGCTCGCTCGCTTTGACCCGGGCCTCTCGGTAATAGCGCGCTTCGGCGGATCGGAGCCCTTCCAGCGCACGCCCGAGCAGGTCGAAACTGTCGCGCGACGCGTCTGGGACGAGCGGCGCCATTTCGGCGCGCAACGCATCGACCCGGTCCAGCGCATCCAGCGCTTCGGACTGCGCGGTCGTCACCTCAAGGGGCGTGCGCGCCAACGGATACTCACGCAGCAGCGCAAACCCCTCGGTTAGTGCGCGACTGATCCTGAGCGCGAAGGCCTGTTTGAGCGCCCGTTTGGTCGTCGCCTCCTCAAGGGCGGCATTGAGGCGCTGCGCCCCGTCCAACCCGGCATAGCTGGATGCGGCGATCAGGGCGGCCAGCATCACGAAGGTCAGGATCAGCTTGGACTTCAGTGTCCTCAACATCGGGTTTCCTCCATCCGGGCGGGCTGATGTTCTGCGCCGCCGGGCAGCAGATTGGCGGGTTCGAAGGCGGTCATCGGGTCGACGAAGAAGACGATCCGCCCCTCGTGACGCGTGACCTCGGGCGTGAAGCGGGCTGCCCATCGCAGGCCGAGCAGCGGCACCGGTTCGACGGCATCCCCGTCGATCTCGATGATCCGGTCGACGTCGTCGGCCTGGAAGGCGAGGCGCGTCGGCTCGTCCGCGGTTGCGAGGTCGAGC
>JBCCSW010000011.1:0-24697 GCA_039199465.1 Pseudomonadota bacterium | reverse complement strand
GGCTTCGGCTTCATCACGCTGTCGATGCCGAGCAGGTTCACGCCGCGCAGCAGGAAGGGGATCACGGTGGTCGGCAGCTTCGCACCGCCGGCGAGCCCGACCGCCGCGACCGAGCCGCCATACTTCATCTGGGTCAGCACCCGGGCCAGCATCCCGCCGCCTACCGCATCGACGCAGCCCGCCCAGGTCTCGCGCTCCAGCGGCTTGCCGCTCGGCTCGGCCAGCTCCTCGCGCGGCACGATCTGGGTCGCGCCGAGGCCCTTGAGATAGTCGCCCGTCTCGGGTCGGCCGGTGACGGCCGCGACCTCGTAGCCGAGCTTGGCCAGGATCGCGGTGGCGACCGAGCCGACGCCACCCGCCGCACCCGTGACCAGCACCGGACCGTCGCCGGGCTTCAGGCCGTGCTGCTCCAGCGCGATCACCGCCAGCATCGCGGTGAAGCCGGCGGTGCCGACGGCCATGGCGAGGCGGGTGTCGAAGCCGTCGGGCAGCGGCACCAGCCAGCCCGCCTTGACGCGTGCCTTCTCGGCATAGCCGCCCCACCAGACTTCGCCCACGCGCCAGCCGGTCAGCACGACCCGGTCGCCGGGCTTGAAGTCGGGGCTGTCCGACGCCTCGACCTCGCCCGCGAAATCGATGCCGGGCACATGCGGGAATGTGCGCACCAGGCCGCCGCCGCCGGTGATGCAGAGCCCGTCCTTATAGTTCAGTGTGGTGTGGTGAACGCGCACGGTGACGTCGGCGCCGTCCTCGGCCGAGGGCAGACGGTCCTCGCCGATCTCTTCGACCGCGGCCGTAACGGCGCCGTCGTCGGCCTTGTTCACGATGAGGGCGCGGAAGCTCATGGCGGCTCTCCTGCTTGCGGGCGGTCCTTGGCCGCGCAATGAGGCCGTCGCCGGGGGTCGGTCGGGAGGCGGACAGTCGGTCAAGGCCAGCCTTACTGTCAACGCACCGATCCCGGCGTCGGCCCCGTGATCCTCGATGCCCCAGCGCATGGCAAATGAACGGGCTCGCACCGGTCCTCCGTCGCCCCGCCGATCGCGCCGCAATAGGGCTGGGCAAGCGCGACGCGGCTCAGTAAGGGGAGCGACACGGCGGCGCTTCCCTGCCGCAAGGTTAAGGGTCACGCTGGCGAGGCTGCACATCATGAAATTGATCTCGGGTAATGCCAATCCGACGCTGGCGACCTCGATCGCCCGGCGCATCTCCAGCCAGCGCGGCGTCCGCGTGACACTGGCCGAAACCCGGGTCGAACGCTTCAAGGACGGCGAGGTCTTCGTCGAGATCTACGAGAACGTCCGCGGCGAGGACGTGTTCGTGATCCAGCCGACCTCCTCGCCTGCCAACGACAACCTGATGGAGCTGTTGATCATCACCGATGCGCTGAAACGGGCCTCGGCCCGGCGCATCACGGCGGTCTGCCCCTATTTCGGTTATGCTCGCCAGGATCGGAAGACGGCGCCCCGCACACCGATCACCGCGAAGCTGGTCGCCAACCTGATGACCGTCGCCGGCGTGGATCGGTTCCTGACGATGGATCTGCATGCCGGCCAGATCCAGGGCTTCTTCGACATCCCGACCGACAACCTTTATGGCGGGCCGGTCTTCGCGCTGGACATCAAGCAGCGTCTCGGCGAGCGCGACGACCTGATCGTGGTCAGCCCCGATGTGGGCGGCGTGATACGCGCGCGCGACCTCGCCCGGCGGATCGGCGCTGCCCTCGCCATCGTGGACAAGCGCCGCGGGCGGCCCGGCGAGGTCGAGACCATGACGATCATCGGCGATGTCGCGGGCAAGACCTGCCTGATTATCGACGATATCTGCGACACCGCCGGCACGCTTTGCCGGGCATCTGATCTGCTGATGGAGAACGGGGCGACCGCAGTGCATGCCTATATCAGCCACGGCGTGTTGTCCGAGCCCGCCGCCGAGCACATCACCGGATCCTCGCTAACCGAACTGGTGACGACCGACACGATCGTGCTTCGGCCCGACGCCGCCGCCTGCGCGAAGATCCGCGTCGCCTCGATCGCACCGATGATGGCGCAGGCCGTCATGAACGTCTCGAACGGCACGTCGGTGTCGTCGCTCTTCAACGAAGAGACGCTCGCGCCGCTCTACGGCATGTTCTGAGCGACGCTTCCCCGGCCACCCGGTAGAGCCCGCCGCCGCGACGGTCATCGCCGCATCGTCGATAGGGCGTGAGTGCGCGGTAACCTCGGGCGCTGCCTTCCGTGTCGCGGACTCCGTGGTGACGGGGCCATGCCTGCACGTGTTCTTCGCGACGGTCGGCGGCGTCGTTCCCGTCATCGCAGCAGGGGCGTCGGACGGGAAAGGGGCGGCCTTGACCCCGAGTAGCGTGCGCTAAGGCGGCATTTTGCCCGCCGGTGGCCGATGCTTGTGGCTGCGCGCGTCGTTTCGAGAATGCTGAGACTTTCAACGCAGAACCGCAGACGACGCCCGATCGGTCGACGTCTCGAGCGGCATTGCGATGGCCATGAGGACAACCGCGAACCGGACCAGGTCGGACGGCTCTCCGATGCCGTGCGGACAGTGACGACGCGCTGTCTCTACCGCTCGGCCGCGCGTGGGCGCAACGCGGTCGGCAGTCGGCAGCCGCCGGTCGGGGTGATCAGCACCTTGAACGACGCCCGTGGAACGACGCCCATGGAACGAGCCCGTGGTTGGGCCAGGTGTCGATCGCCTCCCATCCCCCGGCCTCTTGTCTCGCCGCGGCGCCGCGCGTATAGCCTGCCAACGCGGAGCCGCTTTACGAAGTCGGCTCCTCATCTTTTTTGATTAGGCGCGGCGTCGGACGGGGCGCGCCGAGCAGTGGGGTGAGCGATGAAGGCCGAGATCCATCCCGACTACCATGTCATCGACGTGAAGATGACCGATGGCAGCGTGGTCCAGATGCGCACCACCTGGGGCAAGGAAGGTGATCAGATGACGCTGGACATCGATCCAAGCGGTCACCCCGCCTGGACCGGCGGCACCCAGCGGCTGATGGACACCGGCGGCCGCGTCTCGAAGTTTAAAAAGAAGTTCGAGGGTTTCGGCTTCTGATCGCTGCGGCTCGGCGCGCTGCCGGGCCGGCTCGAACGCAGATCTGACCGCCGCGGATGCGGTCAGCGCCTGCCGGCGCGGCGCGCGCCCCACGAGAGACACGGCCGTGAGCGTGGAGCAGGACACCAGCCGGACCTTCGTTACTGCCGAGGCGCGCGATCCATCCGCCTCGAAGATCCGCCCGGCTGAAGGGCGGGCCCATGTCATCGTCCTCGGCAACGAGAAGGGCGGCTCGGGCAAGTCGACCACCGCCATGCACTTGTTCGTGGCGCTGGCCCGGGCCGGCAAGCGGGTCGGTGCGCTCGATCTCGACATGCGCCAGCAGTCGCTGTTTCGCTATCTCGACAACCGCGCAGCCTATAACGGCCGCAACGGCGTGCAGCTGCTGCTGCCCGAGCGGCGCCAGATCGCGCGTTCGACGGCCGAGCGCGTTGCCGATGTTGCGGCGGAGGAGAAGACGGCCCTTCGCGAGGCGATCGACGACCTGTCCGCGCACTGCGACTTCATCCTGGTCGACACCCCCGGTGCCGTGACGGTGCTGTCGGAGGCCGCCCATGCGGCGGCCGATACGCTGATCACGCCGATCAACGACAGCCTGGTCGATTTTGACCTGTTGGGGCGGGTCGATCCGGGCACAGGCAAGGTGCTTGGACCCTCGATCTATGCCGAGATGGTGTGGAAGGCCCGTCAGCGCCGCGCGGTCGAGCGCCGCTCGCCCTTCGACTGGGTCGTGCTGCGCAACCGCATCTCGATGCTGGAGAGCCGCAACAAGCGGGCCGTGGGGACGGTCATGGCCGAGCTCTCGAAGCGCATCGGCTTTCGCATCGCGCCGGGCTTCTCGGAACGCGTGATCTTCCGCGAGCTGTTCCTGAACGGGCTCACGCTGCTCGATCTGAAGAAAGGCGGCGGGATCACCATGACGATGAGCCACGTCTCCGCGCGCCAGGAGGTGCGCGACCTGGTGAAGGCTCTGTCGCTGCCCGGCCTCGATCAGGAGTGAGCCCTCTTGAGCGCCCTGTCTGGGGTCGCGCCGATGGCGTCGGATCGTCGTCTGGGCGCAGTGATCGCCCTGCCCTACAGGCCGATCGTCAGACCGATTCTCTCCCGGCGCAGGCGTCCAGCCCCGGCGCGTGGGCAGTCGATCGTCAGCGCCCGATCACGGCGCGACAGACAGGCTCATGGCGTCGCAGCTCGCGGCACGCCTCGGCTGGCTGGAGGCCGTCGCGGCCCTCGATCTCGACGCGATAACGCTTGGCGCTGCCGGCGCCATCCGCTCCGATGGTGACCCGGGCGCCGGCCATCGCTGGCAGGTCGTCCATCGCGAGGGCTGCGATCAACGCGACCGCCTCGTCCTCACGCGAGAAATCGCCGAGCGCGACATGCCACCCCGAGCCGCTGCGAAGGGGCGGCTCGACCGCGTAAAGGGGCGCGTAGGGCGAGCGCGACGCGGTCGTCGTCGCCTGCGCCTCGGGCACCGCTAGGGCAGACGCGATCGCGGCTAGGCCAGTCGGCTGCACGCCCGGGCGCGTAGGGGGCAGTGGCGCGCGGGCGACCTGGGTTTGGCCACCCTTCACGGGCTTGCGGATCGCGACGCGGGTCGGTGCCTCGCGGAAGCCGAGGTCGAGGAGCTTGCGCGACTGCGCGTTTCGCGAGCGCGACGACTTGCCTCCCATCACCACCGCGATCACCCGCTCGGACCCGCGTGCGGCGACCGAGACCAGGTTGTAGCCGGCTGCTCGGGTGTATCCGGTCTTCATCCCCTCGGCGCCGCGATAGGTCGCCAGCAAACGATTGGTCGTGCGGATTCGCTTGCCCGCGGCGGTATGCCTCAGCTTACCGAAGACGTTGTAATACTGCGGAAAATCGAAATAGAGATGGCGTGCTAGAACCGCCATGTCGCGCGCCGTCGAGAGATGGCCGCCCTGCGTCAGGCCGTGCGGGTTCTTGAAGGTCGTCTTGCTCATCCCAAGCGCGCGGGCCTTCGAGGTCATCAGCTTCGCGAAGTTTGCCTGGCTGCCGCCGATTGCCTCGGCAAGCACCATCGCGGCGTCATTCGCCGACTTGATCGCGGTCGCCCGGATCAGGTGCCGGATCGAGACGCGCTGGCCGCGCTTCAGGTAGAGCTTGGAGGCCGGCTGCCGCGCGGCGTGGCGCGACACGCGCACCTTCTGGTCGAGACCGATCTGGCCACGCTCGATCGCCTCGAAGGTCAGATAGAGCGTCATCATCTTGGTCAGCGACGCCGGATGCTGACGGCGATCGGCATCGTGGCTGTAGTAGACCGCCCCCGAGCGCATATCCATCACGAAGCCGGCATAGGGTGCCGCCTGTGCCGGCAGGGCAAACCCGATTGTCATCAGCAGCGTCAACACTGCCAGTCCCAAGCGCCCGGCCCGCGCCAGCCGTTCAATACCCGTTTCGATGGCAGCCCCCCTGCCCGACCGATGCACCGAACGGCCGAAGTCCTGCTGATGAGCGTCCGGTCCCCACCGGACACACATGATCCCCCTCATGATACGCCTCATGCCCGCATTCTGCCCGTATGGCCGTTGCGTCGTCGCGCACCGGCTCGTTGTTTCAGAGAGTAGCGTAACATTTAGGGATTTCATTGAGAATCGATTTCTGCACAGCCGGGCGACGGAGTGAACCTGGACCCTCTACACGGCCTCGCCGTCATGGATCGCACGGCGAGGAAGTTTTGTTGCAGTGCACAAAAATTCTTGACGCTCCGGCTAATCGGGCGCATCCCGACAGGCAGGAGACACCCCCAAAAGCGCAGGAGGCCAGAATGGCCGAAGACAATGCCCTGATGACCGCCGCAGAGACGATGCTGGCCGAGACCAGCCGCGCAGGCTCGGAGGCGCGCGAGGCGGTAGAGCGCGTGGCCCAGGAGCAGGCTGAACGCGTCGCAACCGGCGTGACCGAGGTGACCAAGATGAGCCAGCAGGCCTTCGACGCGCTGGTCGCCTCAAGCCGCGTGACTGCCAAGGCCGTGGAGGCGGTGAACGCTGAACTCGTCGCATTCTCCAAACGCCATTACGAAGAAGGCGTCGCCGCGGCCAAGGACGCGCTGCACGCGCGCTCGCTGAGCGAACTGCTTGAGAAGCAGAGCCGCCACCAGAAAGCCGTGCTCGAGGACGGTGTCGACGAGATCGTGCGCCTGAACGATCTGCTCAGCGGGGCAATGGTCGACGCCTTCGCCCCGCTGTCTGACAGGATGCAGGCGGCAGCGCGGATCGGCCGGTCCTGACCATGGCTGCGGGCGACCGTTTCCGGGACACTGGCGCGGGCCCACGGCCCAGCGTGCGGTCCCCGGTCGGCCCGCTGCCGCCAACGCTCCCATCGGCCGTCACGTCAGTGCCATTCTTCGCACTTTTCCTGCGGCGTCCGGCCCATATATCGTCTTGGCATCACGCGGCAGGGGAGCGAGCGATGCATCAGCCCGAGCGTTGGCGGCCGGATCTTGCGCGGCCCATGACGCCCGTCGTCATGGCAGCCGGCGATGACGGCGACAACGGTCGCGATGATGGCGATGTTGCCGTAAAGGCGCGTGCCAAGACGAAGAAGCCGTCTCTCTACAAGGTACTGATGCTGAACGACGATTATACTCCGATGGAATTCGTCGTGTATGTCTTGCAGCGCTTCTTCAACAAGGATCACGGCCAGGCGGTCGAGATCATGCTCACGGTCCACAACAAGGGCCTCGCGGTGGTCGGCGTCTATCCGTTCGAGGTCGCCGAGACCAAGGTGACACAGGTCATGGACTGCGCGCGTTCGAACCAGCACCCGCTGCAGTGCACCATGGAAAAGGAGTAGGGCCAGGAGGGCGTAGGCGTCGCGCGTTGCCTAATGGTGTCGTCGCGCTGTTTCCGCTTGATCGCTGGCTGAGGCAGGCCAACATGAAGCGAGGGGGCCGGATCAGGGGCTGGCCCGAATGCGACAAGAACCAACCGGCGCCCTGAGGGAGACGGCTTATGCCATCATTGACCCAGACGCTCGAAGAGGCGATTCACCGGGCCATCGGTCTGGCCAATGCCCGGCGCCACGAGCTCGCGACGCTGGAGCATCTGCTCTTGGCGCTGGTGGACGAGCCGGATGCAGCACGCGTTATGCGCGCCTGCTCGGTCGATCTGAACGAGCTGCGCGCCACGCTGACCCGCTTCGTCGATACCGATCTGGAAACGCTGGTCTTCGATGGCGATGGGGCCGAAGCGGCGCCGTCGACCGGATTTCAGCGGGTCATTCAGCGCGCCGCCATCCATGTGCAATCTTCCGGCCGGTCGGAAGTGACGGGCGCCAACGTTCTTGTCGCGATCTTCAACGAGCGCGAGAGCCACGCCGCCTTCTTCCTGCAGGAGCAGGACATGACGCGCTACGACGCGGTCAACTATCTCTCTCACGGTGTCGCCAAGGACCCTGCCTTCGGCGAGCAACGTGCGGTCCGCGGTGCGGAGGAGCCGGAGGAGGAGCAGAGCACCGGGGGCTCGAAATCCAAGGATGAGAAGAACGAGGACAGCGCGCTCGGCAAGTTCTGCGTTGACCTGAACGCGAAGGCGCGCCGCGGCGGCGTCGACCCGCTGATCGGGCGCGAGGACGAGGTCGAGCGCTGCATCCAGGTGCTCTGCCGGCGGCGCAAGAACAATCCGCTCCTGGTCGGCGACCCTGGCGTCGGCAAGACCGCCATCGCCGAGGGGCTGGCCAAGAAAATCGTCGAGAAGGAAGTGCCCGAGGTTCTGGCGGGGGCGACCATCTTCTCGCTCGACATGGGCGCTCTGCTGGCCGGCACGCGCTACCGCGGCGATTTCGAGGAGCGGCTGAAGGGCGTCGTCAAGGAGTTGGAGAACCACCCCGACGCGGTGCTGTTTATCGATGAGATCCACACCGTCATCGGCGCAGGCGCCACGACCGGCGGGGCGATGGATGCGTCCAACCTGTTGAAGCCGGCGCTGCAGTCGGGCTCGCTCCGCTGCATGGGCTCGACGACCTACAACGAGTTTCGACAGCATTTCGAGAAGGACCGCGCGCTCAGCCGCCGCTTCCAGAAGATCGACGTTAACGAACCCTCGGTCGATGACAGCGTGAAGATCCTTAAGGGTCTGAAGCCGTTCTTCGAGGACCACCACGAGGTCAAGTACACCGCCGACGCGATCAAGTCGGCCGTCGATCTGTCGGCACGCTACATCAATGACCGCAAGCTGCCGGACAAGGCGATTGACGTGATCGACGAAGCCGGCGCGGCGCAGCATCTCGTCCCTGCCAACAAACGGCGCAAGACCATCACGCCGAAGGAGATCGAGGCCGTCGTCTCGAAGATTGCCCGGATCCCGCCGAAGACCGTCTCGAAGACCGACGCGGAAGCGCTTCGCGACCTGGAAGGCAACCTGAAGCGGGTCGTATTCGGCCAGGACGACGCGATCGATGCGCTCGCCTCGGCCATCAAGCTGAGCCGCGCGGGCCTACGTGAGCCGGAAAAGCCGATCGGCAGCTATCTGTTCGCGGGCCCGACCGGCGTCGGCAAGACCGAGGTTGCCAAGCAGCTCGCCTCGATCATGGGCGTCGAGATGCTTCGGTTCGACATGTCGGAATACATGGAGAAGCACTCGGTCAGTCGGCTGATCGGCGCACCGCCGGGCTATGTCGGCTTCGATCAAGGCGGGCTGCTGACCGATGGCGTCGATCAGCACCCGCATTGCGTCCTGCTGCTCGACGAGATCGAGAAGGCGCATCCCGACGTCTTCAACATCCTGTTGCAGGTGATGGATCACGGCCGGCTGACCGACCACAATGGCAAGGCGGTCAGCTTCCGCAACGCGATCCTGATCATGACGTCGAATGCCGGCGCGTCCGACATGGCGCGCCCGGCGATGGGGTTCGGGCGCGACGCGCGCGAAGGCGAGGACACCGCCGCGATCGAGCGCACGTTCAGCCCGGAATTCCGCAATCGCCTTGACGCCGTGATCTCGTTCGGCGCCCTGCCCCGCGACGTCATCCTTCAGGTCGTCGAGAAGTTCGTCCTGCAGCTCGAGGTCCAGCTTATGGAGCGCGGGGTCACGATCGAGCTGACCAAGCCTGCAACCGAGTGGTTGGCCGACAAGGGTTACGACAGCGCCATGGGCGCCCGGCCGCTCGGTCGCGTGATCCAGGAGCACATCAAGAAGGCACTCGCCGAGGAGCTGCTGTTCGGCAAGCTGTCGAAGGGCGGGATCGTGCGCGTCGGCGTGAAGGACGCCAAGCTTCATCTCGACTTCCTGCCGCCCGACAACCCGCGCTTGCAGGACAAGCGCACACCCCTTCTGACGGCGGACTGAACGGGCATCGGCAACGGGACGACGCCATGCGGCTAGGGCCATGTGGGCGCTTTAATCAAAGGGCCGCTGCGATGCAGCGGCCCTTGTTTTTTCACCCGGCCGCCTTGACGGATGGTGCTCGTATCTGGCCTGCCCGCCATGGGCGCTGCGCGTATGCAGCAGGGGCATGACGATCGCGGAGGGCGGCGTGGACGACAGCATCGTGATCATCGGCGGCGGCCAAGCCGCCGTCTCAGCCGCCACGACACTGCGCCAGGGCGGCCATCGCGGATCGATCGACATCGTCGCCGCCGAGGCCGTCGCGCCCTATCAACGCCCACCACTCTCAAAGAAGTACCTCGCCGGCGACATGGATCTGGAGCGGCTGAAGCTGAAGCCCGACAGCTTCTACCCAGAGAACGATATCACGCTGCATCTCTCGACCCGCGCCGAGGCGATCGACCGGCGCGCAGGCCGCGTGCAGACCAGCGCCGGCAGCCTGTCCTATGACCGCATTATCCTCGCGACGGGTTCGATCCCGCGGCGGCTGCCCGACGAAATCGGTGGCGCGCTACCGGGCGTGTTCTCGGTCCGCGATATCGTCGATATCGACACCATGGCGCCCTACCTCGTGGCCGGACGGCGGGCGGTGGTCGTGGGCGGCGGGTATATCGGTCTGGAAGCGGCCGCCGTTGCCGCCCGGCGCGGCCTGCAGGTCACCGTTCTGGAACAGGCACCCCGCATCCTCGCCCGCGTGGCCGCCGAGCCCACCGCAACCCATGTCGCCGCGCTCCATCGCGCCGAGGGCGTGGACATCCGCGCAGGCGCCAGCGTGACGGGTATCGAACGGTCGGGCGACAGTCTCGCCGTCACGCTTCAGGACGGCGCGGTTCTGGTGGCGGATACCGTGGTCGTCGGCATCGGCGTGCTGCCCGCCGACGCGCTCGCCCGCGCGGCCGGCCTGCCCTGCGACGACGGCATCGTCGTCGACGGCCAGTGCCGGACCGGGGATCCCGCGATCTACGCCGCCGGCGACGTGGCGGCCTTCCCCTGGGCCATGCCGGATGGCCGCGAACAGCGCATCCGGCTCGAAAGCGTCCAGAATGCCATAGACCAAGCGACCCATGCGGCACGCGCCATTCTCGGCGAGGAGGCGCCCTATCGCCCCAACCCCTGGTTCTGGTCCGATCAGTTTGACACGCGCCTGCAGATCGCCGGGCTCAATCTGGGCCACGACCGAACCGTCAGCCGCTCCGGCTCGCGTCCGGGGGCGCCGCTCGGCGGCCGGTCGGTCTGGTATTTCGCCGGGACGAAATTGCTGGCTGTCGACGCCATCGATGACCCACGCGCATACATGCAGGGCAAGAGATGGCTTGAGGCGAAACAGTATCCCGCGCTAGAACGGTTGGCAGACGATGAATGCCCATTGAAAGACACGCTAGTCTCGTAACGTGTCAGGCCGCTAAGACTGCATTACTTCTAGAACGGCCTTGATGTTGCGCCGCGAGACCGGACATTGTTTTCACATGATGCGGGACGGCTTCGATGTGAACGGGTTCGAGTATTTACCGTCGGACAGCACCTTAGCGCGCTGCGGTGCCGGCGGCTTGGACGTGCTGCGCAGCTGGTGGACCGAGGCGCGCTACCCACAGCATGCGCAAGTCGTCGGCGCCGATGACCGGGACGACGACGTTTTTTTCGTGCTGGAGGGTCGCGCCCGGGCCGCGACTTTCACCGATGGCGGGCGGGAGGTGCGGCTGTCCGACATCACCGTTGGTGAGGGTTTCGGCATCTTCGCGGCGATCGACGGCCGGCCGCGCTCCACCAATGTGATCGCGATGGAGCCGTCACGCTTTGCGCGGATCTCGGCGCGCAATTTCAACATGGTGATCGACACGCAGCCCTCTGTCGCACGGGCGCTGATGCTGTATTTCTGCGACCGCATCCGGCAGCTGTCGCTGCGCGTGACCGAGGTGACGACGCAATCGGCCGAGCAGCGGCTGATCAGCATGCTGCTGAACGAGGCAGAGCGGCTTCTCGACGAAGGTCAATGCTGCGTCGACGACGACGTGGCGGTGGTGATCGACCCGATCCCGACCCAGCAGGACATTGCGACGATCATCTTCTCCCAGCGCGAGACGGTCGGTCGCGAGTTGTCGCGCCTCGCCCGCATGGGCCTGGTGGAGCGTCGAGGCCGGTCGCTGCGCATCGTGTCGGTCGCTCGCCTGCGGGCCTATCTGGGGGACAACTGACGCGGTCGGCGCGGCGGGCGCTGTGGCCCATGGTGAGCATGGCGCGATCGCGTGACCCGTCGACACTGCAACGCGTTGACAACGGCAGCGTCATTTCCGTACCCACGCTCCGGGCAGGTGGCCGAGTGGTCGAAGGCGCTCCCCTGCTAAGGGAGTAGGCCCCAAAAGGGTCTCGTGGGTTCGAATCCCATCCTGCCCGCCATTGCACACTCATCGCCACCGACCCCAACCTAACGCCGTGAACGGCATCGTCGTTTCCGGGGTTCGAAACCCTTCCTTGCGGCATTAGGCGAGACGGCTCGCAAAGGCGGGAAGGAGGGTGGTCCGGCGGACCGCCAGATCGCCGAACCCCTTGAGTTTCTTCCGGCATGCGAGAAAGTCGAGGGTGCGTTCGAACATCTCATCGAAGGGTCGGCGTGGCGCGTGGCCGTTGGCGGTCTTTTCGGCCCAGAGGAGCTTGTCGCGCTCCAGCTTGGCGATGCGGGGCTCATGGGCGCCGATCAGGCCGGGGCTGTCGGCGGCGACGATGCGGTCGAGAGCGTGCTCACTCCGCCCGACCACGACACACGCGACGTGTTCAGCGCGACCGTTGCCGCGAGGCCTGTCCCGTATGATGTGCTCCAAGCGTTCGTCGGCCCGATCCTCCAGCGTGGCAAGACCATGCCTACCCATGCAGGGACAATGGCACCGAGGTAGTCGCCGAGCCGCGACGGGTTTGGCGAGATGATTGGCGTGGAGCCCGGCGGCATGCCGACAATCCCGCAACGGAAGGGCGGCTACGCCGAGCGCTTCAACGCGACACTCAGCCAGGAAGTGCCTAACGCGGCGTGGTTTGCCTCGGCCCGACAGCCCCGGGCCGTTCTCGAGACATGCACGCGGCGCAGAATTCACATCTGCCCTCACCATCCCCCCGGCCCCGGGGATCGTCCGCCGGTCGCCGATGCGCTATGCGGAAAGCCGTCGAAGCCATGTCAGCTGCGGGGGCTCTGCAGAGACAGACCTGGGATACGTCGATGCGCCTCACGCGCGATGCTCCCACGTCCACCGCGGCGGTCGGTTCCGTGGCCCCTTCCGGCGGGGTGCATGTTTCGTTTCGGGGCGGCTGCCTAAGACGGCGTCACTACCCCGACAGCCACCGTCCGAAATTCGCCCATCGCTCAACCGTGGCGAGAGTTTCTTGTCGGCCGTATCTGTAGTGGTTGCGCATTGCCCATTTTTACGGGAAGCTCACTTATGTGCGCTCGCCTTTAGCGTGTCGCGCGCGGGGTGAGTGATCGTCGGGGCCGTCCCGGTATCGTGAGGCAGTGTGGTGAGGGCGTCGTGCCAGTGATCGGTCCAGCAGTGCTGTCAGGCGTCTCTTGTGGTGCAACGGGCGACAGCAATCTCGGCGTCGGGGTCCTAGCAGGGTCAACGCGTGATCGTACAGGCTCTTCCCGGCCGGTTCGGGTCATGGCGATCGCGTCCGAGGGCGGGCACTGGGTCCAGCTCCGCCGCCTTCGCCGCGCCTGGGACGGCTGCACCGTGACCTATGTCTCCACCAACCCCGAGTATCGTGCTGAGATCGACGATGCGACGGACGATCAGCAAGCATCGTACCGCTGCGTTACCGATGCGTCGCGCTGGAACAAGCTGCGCCTGCTGCGACAGGCGTCTGAGATTGCGCTGCTCATCATCCGCAATCGCCCCGATGTGATCGTCACGACCGGCGCGGCGCCGGGCTATTTCGCGATCCGCCTCGGTAAGCTGCTGGGCGCGCGCACAGCCTGGATCGACAGCATCGCCAACGCCGAAGAGCTTTCGATGTCGGGTCGGATGGCCGGCAAGCACGCAGACCTCTGGCTCACTCAGTGGCCACACTTGGCCAGCGCGAATGGGCCCAAATTCATGGGAGCGGTGATTTGATTTTCCTGACAGTTGGCACCCAGGTTCCGTTCAATCGCCTCGTAAGGGCGTTCGACGAGTGGTGCGACCGGACTGGCTACACCGACGTTTTCGGCCAGATCGCGATCATGGGCGATGACGACTATCGCCCCCGCCATTTCCGCTGGGAGCGGTTCGTATCGCCGCGCACCTATCGGGAAATGGTCAGCGCGTCTGATGTGATCGTGGCGCATGCCGGTATGGGGTCGATCATCACCGCGATGATGCACTCCAAACCGATCCTCTTGATGCCGCGCCTTGCGGCGTTGAACGAGCAGCGCAACGACCATCAACTCGCGACGGTGCGGCACATGCAGAACCGGCCGGGCGTGAACGTGGCGATGGACGAGGGCGCCCTGGGGTCCCAACTGGACCTTATGATCGACGAGATCGGTGAGGACGGTGATGGCCTGATCAGCCCCTATGCGGAGGCTGAGCTTACCGATGGCTTGCGGCGATTGATCCTGAGCTGAGCAAACCCAACGATCAGCGTGTCGCTGCGGGTGGATGTCTGGCGGCGACTAACTCCTGAAGTAGATGCAGGAAACCCGGGTCTTCAATGCGGCTTGGCGCCAGCACGAGACACCGGGGCCCCCTCTCAGCCCCAGTTGTCGACTGTCGTCTAAGGAATGGAGACTGCTCGTTTGTGCGCGGCATGTGTCGGCGCCGCAGCGCACGAACCCAGGCGACACTGCCCGTCTTTGACGGTTCGACAGGTTTCGCTTACGACGCGGTCGCGAGCATCCGGCCCGTCTGCGGAAGCGCCGACTTCCAGTCGCCGAAATGCGCGCGCAGTGCCTCGACCGACCGGCGGTCATCATCGCTCAAGTGCTTCTTCGCCGGGCCCGTGTTCAGACCCATGTAGAGAGGCTTTACGAGGGAGCGCATCCAGTCGGGCGTGCTCCGACGGACCCGGCGGCCGAGACGGTGCAGGCGCTGAGAGCGGACGGCGAAACTCTCATTGAAGCGCGCAAACGACACCCCTTCATAGGCTGACGGGTCGAGCCCCAGTGCCTGCGCCAGGGTCATCATCTCATTCGCGGGCTCGCGAACCAGCTCCTCGAAGAAGACGACCTCAACGCGCTCCGGACCGAGCAGCGAACTCCACTCCTTCACATAAGGCGCATAGGTACTGTGCTTGATCGCATGCTCCAGCATCGGTCGATCGCGCATGATGTCTGAGCTGCGCGGATCGAAGAGGTGCTGCACGAACTCGCTGAACGGCATCGCCTTCGGCACGACACCGATGTTGTTCTGGGCGTAGCGGAAGAGCGAAAGCAGCCGATCCACGGGGTCGCGGAGCGTGAAGATCACACGGCTGCCCGGGATCTCGCCGATCACCCGCTTCGCCGTGTCCTGGTAATAGTACTGCGGCGTCGTATCGAGGCGGTATCTCACCTGCGGCTCATAGGCCTCGTCGGGATACATCGCGCGATAGCCGTGCAGGCCGGTTGCGCCGTATCCGTCTTTTCTGGCGAGCGGGTCCGTCTCGTCCATAAGGAAACGCAGTTCCTGATCATGGCTGCTCACGATCTCGGGATGACTGCAAAGCCAGTGCGTGAGCGAGGTGCTGCCCGCTTTCGCAACACCGATCACGAATAGATTGGGAAGGAACCGCTCGATCTGCCCCATGACCGTGCCCTCCAGATCACTCAACTCATCTACGATACGCTATTCGGGCCAAGTGAACCACAATATATGAATAGTCTCACGCCGTTACAGCGACGACGTTTTTCGGGACACATCCCAGGAAGTGGCTGTCACCTAGCATTCTGCTCGACCAAAAAGCAGAGCAGGCCTAATTCCCACCAATCGGCACGGTCGGCACGAAGTTGTTTGGCTGCACAACTCCCGTCAGCAAGCCAAAGATCTTGTTGATCTCTTCGATGATGTTGTCGCTGACGAAGATGACATCGCCGTCCGTGATGACGAACTGCTGCGAGGCAAAAATCGTCGTCGGCCGTCGATAGTCGAACTGAAAGATCACCGGCACCGGATCCATACCGAGCGAGGTGGCATCTATCCCATTAGCAGTCAGCGTGGACTGCGGCACACGGCGATACACGAAGACGCCCTTGCGGCTGCCGCGGCGATTGCCAACACCGCGAGCCTCGGCCAAGGCGTCCGACAAGGTATAGAATTGTTCTGTGAGCTTATAGCGACCGGGCACACCCACAGCGCCCCGCACCGCGAAGAAGTTGCCCGAGTCTTTCACATGGATCACGTCGCCGGGATGGATCGGCAGCATCGACGCGGCCTCGTCCTCCAAGACGGCCTTGAGCGGCATGCGCAAGGTGCGGCCGTCGCGGATCAGCGTCAGCTCAAGCTCCTCGATCGCACCGGTGGGTCCACCGGCCTCGCTCAACGCATCGATGAGCCGCATGTTCTGGCGCAACAGCGCGATGGCACCCGGCGCCTCAACTTCGCCGATGATCCTCACCTTTGCACTCTCGCGGTCGGTGACACGGACAAGCACCGTCGGGTCGACGACGCTGAGGGCGAGTTGGCGCGTGAGCAGGCTCTCGAGTTGCTGCGGGCTCATGCCCAGAACCCGGAAGGTCCCGGCGGGCGGTACCGTCACCCGACCGTTCGGCAGCACGCGCTGCGCGGGTATCGTGGTCTGCGAGAGCGGCGAGACGAGCGCGTTGGCGATATCCGTGACGCCCTGAGTGCCGACATTGATGTTGGTGACCTGGACGATGGTGACTTCCAGCTCGTCACCTGCGCCGATCAGCAGCGGTGGCGACGGGTCGGTGAAGTCTTCAAGCGACCCCTCGAACGCGGCTTCAGCAGCCCCGACCGAAATCGCCTCGGCAAGCTTGCTGGTCATGGAGACCAGAACATAGGGCTCGGTCTGTGCCGCCTCGGTGCTGATCTCGGAATTGCGCAACACGGCGCCCGTCGACGGACCGCTGCCAGGCAAACCGGAGCACGCGGCAAGAAGAACCTGGGACGAAAGCGCCCCGGCCCTGAGAGCGAACAAGCCGGAGCGACGGTGCACCGCAAACATAGATCTCATGGCCCCAATCAGCAGTAGTTGCTGGCATAGGCCCCAGAGTAGAGTGACGGACCTGCGCCGCAGCGTTTAGCTGCCTTGGCGTCCATTGCCACCATGCACAACCCGATACGGGAAATACCGGTGCGTGTTAGTTGCCCAATAGCCTCATTAACCGCAGAGCGCTTGGTCTGAGACCATCTCACAACCATGACGACTGCGTCGGAATGCGTGGCAAGGAGGCGCGCGTCTGTAACGGCCAGCAGCGGGGGCGCGTCGATCACGACCAGATCATAGTGGCCGCGCAGCGTCTCGATAAGCCGACGCAGCCGGCGCGACGACAGCATGTCCCCGGGGTTGCCGTCGTTGAGCGTCTCGTTCGGCTGCATCAGCAGCAGATGCGCGCCGCTGCTTTCGTCCTCGAAGACGGCTTCCTCTAGGGTGGCCTCACCGTTCAGCACCGAAAGCACACCGGGGGCGTCTTCCTGCAACTCGTAGAGTTGCGCGATGCCCGGACGTCGGAAGTCGCACTCCACAATAATCGTGCTCTCGCCCATGCTCGCGCTTCCATACGCCAGCATCATCGCCGTCGTGGACTTGCCCTCACCCGGCACCGCGGAGGTCACCGTAACGACCTTTGGCGGCGCGGCCAGGAGCGAATGCAACAGCCCGGTACGGAAATCGCGCACGGACTCGCGCAGCACCCAGCCGCGTTTCATGTTGAGAACATCCAGCATCGTCGCGCGCGATTTGCCGCCCTTGATCGACGGCAGAACGCCCAGCACCGGCAGCCCGGTAAGACGCTCCAGTTCCTTGGGCGTGCGGAAGACGCTGGTTGCGAGTTCGAGCAACAGCACCAGCGCCAGGCCCAATCCGCCGCCCGCGACAACCGCGCCACCCACGATGAACAGCTTCTTGCCACCGTCAGGCGACACCGGTGGCCGCGCCTCGGCGATCACCCGCGCGCCGGCGGTGTACAGGCTTTGCTGCGACGAGGTCTCCTGCAGCCTGGAGAGGAGGCTCTGATAGGCGGCCCGCGCCGCCTGCGCTTTGCGCTCGAGCTGACGGACGTTGACCTCGGCGCTCGTCTGCTCGATCCCCGCAGCCTCAAGCTCCTGCAGCCTCAACTGAAGCTCGGCTACCGTCGATTCCGCGGCGCTCAGATCGTTGGCAAGCGCCGCGGCGATCCGCTCCGCCTCGCTGCGCAGAACCGATCGCCACTCGGAAATCTGGGCGTTCACAGCGCGAACCGCCGGATGGTCCTCGGCGACGTCTTCGAGCAGCGACGTCCGCCGGGCCTGCAGCTCGTCCAGGCGCCGCCGTAGCGACTGCATCTCGCCGCTGTTTCGGAAGGCCGTGAAGCCACCGAAATCGCTGTCTTCCTCCAACAGCGCCCGGGCCCGCTCGATATCGGCGCGCAGACGGGGCAGTCGCGCGCGTTCGTCGGCAAGCGACGCGTTCAGGCTGTTGATCTGCCTGTCTGTCATCTGGGCGCTTTGCCCGGCCAAGCTCAGCAGTTCGCGGCGTGCGCTGTCGACTGCGGCCTCGGCCGCCTGAACCCGGCTTTCATACTCGGCAGTCTGCTCCACCAGCCACTCGGTCGCGCGCTCCGCCGCGCCGAGATAGGCCGAGCGCTCCATCTCTAGGAAGCGGTCGATGATCGCGTTGGCAGCGGACGCGGAGATGAACGGATCCGGCGTGGTGACGATGATGCGCAGCGTGCGGGTCGAGGGGCTCGCGAAGGTGACCTGGTCGCGCAGCGTGGCGATCGCCGAGAGGATGGCGATCTCCGCCTCCTCCTCGGGCGACAGCAGCTCGACCTCTTCCTCGGGCAGAGCCATCCAACCCCGCGCCGCAAGCTCCGCTTTCAGCGCGTCGATCTGATCGCCCAGCCAAAGCCTGGCCCTATCGATGTCATTCAACCGCACCGGCTCCAGCCCGTAGCCGGGGACCTCCTGCAGCCCGAGGCTAAGCACGACCGGCCTCAGCGACCCCTCGGACAGGATCAGCTGATTGTAGTTCGACATCGTATCCCGGCGGATCCCGCCATCCTGCAGCACCGGGGCGTCGACCACGTTCACCTGGTCCTGACTGAAGTAGATCTTCCCGCCGGACGAATAGACCGGCTGCTGTTGCTGCGCGATGAACACACCGATGCAAGCGAAAACGCCCGCGAAGACCATGGGGACCCACATCCGGCGTATCGCTGCCTGGATGAGCCCTTGAATATCGATCTGTTGCGATTTGCCACCCGACGGCGCCGGCAGCGGCGCTGGAAGGTCGGATATTACTGTATCGTGCCGCATACCACTCCCTACACCCGCAGCGACGCTGACGCGATGACGCCCAGCACCCCGCATGGCCCCATCACCATGCAGTATAGAGGCGAGTCGAAGTGCCGCACAACAACCGTCGCGTGTCCAACGCGGGGGCGACGCCGCATGATCATGAAAAGCGCTTCTGCAGGGGCCATCTGTCCATGATGAGAACAGAAAAGCCATCAGCCGGGGGGAGGCGGCCTCGCCCTATCTTGCATCCATCGCACCCACTCGTAGGAAACGAGTCGTCGAAGTCGGGCGTCGGCAAGACGTTGGTGGCGCGTTTCCCACCGGTCGGTACCGTGTAGCAGCATGCGGCCATCAGGCTATCGCGTGATCAGAACGGCGCCCGGGTCCGTTGAGTGGAGTAGACCGAGATGACATTACCGGGGTTGCTTAGGATCTCCGTGGTGATCCCCCACCTAAACCAACCAGATCTCTTGGAGCTTTGCCTTCGCGGCGTCACCGCGGTGCGCAGCGGGGAAGGTTGGGCGCTGGAAGAGGTTTTGGTCTGCGACAACGGCTCGGCATCGGCGCAGGGACCGGATGCAGTGTGCGCACGGTTCGAGGGCGTGCGCGTCATCGATGCGGCGGACAAGCAAGGCCCAGGCCCGGCGCGCAACGCAGGTGCGGCTGCGGCATCCGGTGACATTATCGCCTTCACCGACAGTGACACGCAGCCGACTGCGGCGTGGCTGCCGGCGATCGCGGCCGCCTTCAGCGCAGATCCGACACGTCAGGTCATCGGCGGCGACATCCGCATCTGCGCGGCCAATCCAGGCGCGCTGACGCCGATCGAGGCCTATGAAAGCGTCTATTCGTTCCGGGCGAGAGACTATGTCGAGCGTGACAACTACGCTGCCACCGCCAACATGGCCGTGCGGCGCAGCGTCTTCGACCGGGTCGGTCCCTTTGGCGGAATCGAGATTGCCGAGGACTCCGACTGGGGCCGCCGGGCCGTCGCATCGGGCGTCGCGCTCCATTTCGTGCCCGAGGCCCTGGTCTTCCACCCGGCCCGCGCCGACTTCCCAGCGCTCGTGCGCAAATGGGATCGGCTCACCTCCCATGCTTGGAGCAGGGTCGATGGTGCGGCCGGCCTGGCAGTCTGGATCGCCAAGGCCATCGCCCTCGCGCTCTCGGGACCGATCGAGGTCGTGAAGATCGCAAGATCGGATCGCGTCAGCGGCATCTCGGCCCGGCGCGACGCGTTCCTTGTCCTCTGGCGCGTCCGCCTCTACCGGGCGCAGCTCATGTTGCGCCTTGCTTTTGGCGCCTCGACGCGCGCCGCAAGTGCAGCTTGGCGCGAATAACCGACTTGATGCGGCGCCTCGATGGGTCAGGACAGGGCACACCGAGAAAAGTTTTAGTTCCGGAGGCAGTGATGGACGAGGCGATAGAACAGCGGCGCAACCGCAGCCCGCTCACGAAGCTTTTGCGCGGTATCCGCTCGTTTGCTGACCCGCGCTGCTATCTCCATGGCTTCCGACTGCTTCATTACTACTACAACGCCCATGTACGTCAGGTCGCGCGCCTCACGCGGGGCACAAAAGTCCGCATTGCACCCAATGCTTGCTTCACCAATGCCGAGCGAATTCGGCTGGGCGATCGCGTGCAGATTGGGGCACGCTGCTTTCTCTGGGCCGGCGATCATGGTGGGGCGATCACCGTCGGCAACGATACGACCTTCGGACCGGAGGTTATGGTCACCGCGTCGAACTACGGAAGTGCTGCGGACAGGCCAGTGCTGGAGCAGCCCAAGGACGAGCGTGATATCACGATAGGCTCAGACGTCTGGATCGGTTCGAAAGTCGTTGTGGCGGCCGGTGTGACGATCGGTGACGGGTGCATCGTCGGCGCCGGATCCGTCGTCACCAAGGACCTTCCCGCAGGCGCCATCTGTGCCGGCGTTCCAGCCAAAGTGCTTCGCATGCGAGGGTGAGCACGATCCGGCCCACGATCGAGGCGGACCGCCCTTTCGACCCTTCGTCAAGATCCTTGGACGTGATGCCCTGTGAGAGCGGTTCCTGTGTGAGAGCGGTTCCCGGTCGCTTCGGTCGTCAGCCGGCGTCGGTGACGTCGTTGACGCTCCAGGGCGGAGGGCTTCGCAGCGCGGCGCCAATGGCCGCGATGGGCGCATGGGCGTTGACGCGCTGACGGCGCATTTTTACCCGTATGACCGACGTCACCCCAGCGCCGAAACCCACCGCGGTCGCACGCTGGGACGTGCCGGCGTCCACGGCGGCAACGGCGCATGCGCGGAGGGTCGCGGAAAGCGTTGTGCCTATCATCGACGCCGCCATGATCGCTCGCCAACCTGGGTCACGCAAAGCCAGCCAGGAAGCATATGGCGACCCGGTTCTCTCCAGTCTGCCGGGCCAGCACCACCTCCGATCGGGCGCTGCGTGGGACTGCCGGCGACGGGCGATCAAGCTTCCTTAAGTCATCGGGGCTACCGCTGAGCGCGCAGCAGTGTGAGGGCGCCACGGGCAGCGCCTGTCGGGGAGTCGAATGAGCCTGAAGCTGAAAGTTACCCTACTCGTGACGATGCTGCTGACGGTCATTCTCGGCGGCCTCGGATTCCTCGTGATCGAGAACGAGCGCCTCGTCGGCGATGTGGAGCGTCGGCAACTGATCGTTCCGCTGTCGACCGAACTCAACGCGACGATCCATATGCTGCAGATCGAACGCGGGCGCAGCGTCGGGCTCATCTCCTCGGGCGGCGCGCCGGCAAACCGTCAAGCGCTCGACGAACACCGCCCCGTCGCCGAAGCCGCCGTCGCGCAGTTGCTCGACTTCGTTGCCGAAACCGATATCGCCGCGGCCCTGCCCGAGATCGGCGAGGCCGTGCGCCTGCTCGCGGCCCTCCCCAACAAAGTCGAGGTTCATCGACGCGCCGTAGACGAGGGCGCCGTATCGGTCCCCGAGAACATCGCCTTCTATTCCGGCGAGATCGACAGCATGATCGAGCTGATCTATCAGGCGATCAGCGTCTCGCCCGACACGGCGTCCGCGATGAAGATGACGTCGTTCGCCTTTCTGGTTCAGGCGATGGAACATGGCGGGTTGGAGCGCGCGCTCGGTGCAGCGCTGTTCAACCAGGCCGCGTCCGGAGATGTGAATACCGCCACCTTCAAGGCCTATGCCTCGCGCCTCGCCCGCGAGCAGAACGCCCTCGGCCAATTCCTGTCCCAGGCCGCGCCCACCATTCGGGAGCGCTTCGATGCAACGGTCAGCGGGCCGCACATCGCCCGGATTGCCGAATGGCGCGAGATCTTGGCGGTCATCCCCGAGACGAATGACGGCAATCAGGTCAGCGGAAGGCTCTGGTTCGATACCGCGACGA
This sequence comes from Pseudomonadota bacterium, assembly GCA_039199465.1. Classification (GTDB taxonomy): domain Bacteria; phylum Pseudomonadota; class Alphaproteobacteria; order Rhodobacterales; family Rhodobacteraceae; genus Thermohalobaculum. Next base: position 2,516 of record JBCCSW010000011.1, on the reverse strand, counting down.
CCCGACTGGACCAGATCTACGAGGTGTCGGAGGCGCTTGTCGCGGATGCTGAGGTCTACATCGCGGGTCTGCTCGCGCAGAAACGCACCAAAGCCGAGAGGATGATCATCATCGCGGGCACGGTGTTGTCGCTCTCCTTGCTCGCTGCAGTGACCATGCTGCGCGCTTTCGGCCGCAGTGTCCGGCTGGTGATCGATGCTCTGGGTCGTCTCCGGCAGGGTGACATCGACATCCAACTGCCCGCGCGCGCCCCTGGTGGAGAGATCGGCCAGATCCTCACCGATGTGGTCGGCGTTGCGGAGTATCTGGGCGGCATCGCCACTGTCGCGGACCGGGTATCGGCGGGCAACATGCGGGAAACCATGGTCCCGCTTTCCATCTATGATCGTCTGACCCACGCCCTACAGATCATGGCACTTTCGCTCGGCGACGTCCTCGAGAGAGCGCGGGCCGGAGCGCGGGGCGTTGCGCGCGAGGCTGCAGCGCTGGACCGGGAGGCACAGGCGATCGTTACCGCCAGCCAGCGGCAATCGAACGCCGTGCAGACAGCCTCCAGCGCCGTCGAGGAGATCAGCACGAACCTCGAACGCACGGCAGAGAACGCGAGCGAGACCGATGCCCTGGCTCAAAAAGCCTCCAAAGAGGCGTCGGAAAGTGCTGAGTCCGTCCTGAAAGCATCGAGCGCGATGCAAGCGATCGCCGAGAAGATCCTGATCATCCAGGAGATTGCGCGCCAGACCGACCTGCTGGCACTGAATGCCGCTGTGGAAGCGGCTCGGGCCGGCGCTCACGGCCGCGGCTTCGCAGTCGTCGCCTCTGAGGTGCGCAAGCTGGCCGAGCGGAGCCGGACGGCGGCGGAAGAGATCTCGGCACTGTCCGCCGACACACTGGAGGTTTCGGGTCAGGCAGCCTCTCGTATCGAGCAATTGGTGCCCATGATTTCACGCACCGCCGGTCTGGTCGCCGACATCTCAGTCGCTGCACGCGAGCAGTCGCGCGGCGCCGAGCAGATCAACACCGCTGTGCTCGAACTCAGCGATCTGATTGGTGCTAATGTCACGAGCGCACAGAAGATGGGATCGCAGGTTACGATCCTTTCCAAAGAAGCACGAGAGCAAATGGAGGTCTTGGAGTACTTTCAGCTCAACTCAGAGCTAAAGAAGTTTGCAGAGACTGCAGACGTCGCTCAAATTCAGAGTCGTATGGCCGCATAGCTGCGGCGTCTTCTACCCTGATCAAAGTACTTTGCCTCGGATGTCCACTGTAACGGTATCTTTAATACAGATGCCAAAATAATATTTAAGCTAAGCGGTTTTGACTGAAGGATTGGATTGGCCATTTACCCTGTAAGGGTCGGTGAGCAGATCCCGAAAAGGGTTCTAGAGCACATCGAAACCATCGAGAGGTGGGTATCGCGGCGCAGCATCAGAGCCCACCCACGCCCACTTACCGGTCATCCATGGGGCCGCCCGTGCCGGTCTTGCGCAAGGCTTCGGCCTCGATCACGTCCAGATTGGCGCGGGTTGCAGCACCGATGGCTTGCCGATCCTCGTCGCTCAGCGCTCGATCCTTGTCGATGTCGGGGATGCGTACGGTCACCTCGCGATGGGCGAACTTGATCCCCTCGCGCTAGAACAGCTCGCGGATCTCTGCGAAGACGCGCTTGCGTGTCACCCATTGGTCGCCCGGTCGGGTCATGAACTTCACCCGGACGATCATGGCGCTGTCTTCCATCTGGATCACGCCCTGGCTCTTCAGCGGCTGCAAGAACAGGTGGCCGACGGCCTCGTCCTCGATCAGCCGCTGGCCGAGCTTCTTGATCAGCTTTCGGACCCGCTCGATATCGGTGTCGTAGGTCAGGCGCAGCGGCAGCTTCATCATCACCCAGTCGCGCGAGAAATTGGTCAGGTACTGGATCTCGCCGAACGGGATCGTGTGCAGCATGCCGAGGTGATGGCGGAGCTGGAAAGACCGGATCGAGATCTTCTCGACCGTTCCCTTGACGCTGCCGACATCGATGTACTCGCCCTTTCGAAACGCGTCGTCGATCAGGAAGAACGCCCCCGAGATAATGTCGCGCACCAGCGTCTGCGCGCCGAAACCGATGGCGAGGCCGACGATGCCGGCACCCGCGAAGAGCGGCGCTACGTTAACGCCCATCTCGATCGCGATGAGCAGGACGACGGTCACGCCGATCACGCCAAGGATGAAGTTGCGCATCAGTGGTAGCAGGGTCGCAAGCCGAGTGGCCCCGGCGCCGCCGCCCTCACCCTCGAGCATGGCGGTCGAGAGGTCTTCGTCTGCCCCCTCCTCCTGAATCTTCTGATCCAGCCAGATACGGGCAGCGTGGAACACGACATAGCCGATGAAGACGATGTCGATGACATCTTCCGCGATGCCGAAGAAGGCTCTCTCGGCTAATACCTCTCGCCCGCCCCAGTACCACAGAACGATCCAGATGCCGGTACCGAGGGCCAACAGGCTGGCGACACGTCGGGCAAGGTCCTCGAAGCTGC